>NZ_DASWOM010000113.1:0-27668 GCF_036398755.1 Acerihabitans sp.
GAAATCCTCAACTGTTCTGCCCGTGTCGATGCCCTTGATGACCGTTAGGATCTGGTGCTCCGCCCGTCTTTGGCAAGGATAGGCTTTCGTTCAGAATTAAGGCGACATCAACGTGTCCCAACAACGCAAGCGTGCCGTGACGCACTACTCGCTTGCGTTGCGCATGTCGACCCTACGTGGAAGTTTAAAGAAATTCAACATTCGTCGTATTCACAACCTTAATCCCCCGATCATTATCGTGGAAATGTCCTTCGGTAGGTTCAGTATTCCAGGTTTCAAGAAGCTGCTCCTCACTGGCAAATGCATATTTGAAATCCTTGATAACCACATTTTCAATTGGCGCTTCTGGTAGCCCAACAATGAAAGCAGCCGTTGAGCGGATATTCGTCGCGGTGACATTCGAAATGTAAATATTTTTAATATAAGGCGTCATGGGCGTGATCGGTTGCGGATCTTCAGATAATGTGGCCTCGCGTTCTTCCGGGAGAACGCCGGGAGCGAAATATTGCCCGATTACAATCGGACACCAGCATCCGTCCATGGTCAGATTATCCAACGAGATATTCTTGATCGTACCGCCTCTCCCACGCCTGGACTTTAAACGAATTGCCCTTTGAGTTCCTTCGAAGACACAGTCGCTGACCGACACATTGTCTATCCCTCCAGCCGTTTCTGATCCGATGGCAATTCCGCCATGACTTGCCAGGATCCTGCAGTTCCTGACCGAAACATTTTGCGTCGGGATATTGATTCGCAGCCCGTCTTCGCCTGAACCAGACTTGAGCGTGATGGCATCGTCGCCAACATCGAAGAGACAATTTTCGATGCTGACATCCTTTGATGAATCAAGGTCAATTGCATCGGTATTAATGGCATCGGCCGGGTTTAGAATCTTTATTCCAGAAATGGTTATATTTTTTGAGTAAACCGTATGAAGAGTCCAGAACGGAGAATTTTGTAGCGTAAAATCCCGCAACTTGATATTGCTGCACTGCCAGAACTGGACAAGAGGAGGACGCAAAAACTGGGTCTGTGGCCTCGCGCCGCCGCCGGGACGGGATTTATAGCCGGGGTTAAGTTTGGCGAGCATCAATTCATAGGGTTCACTAGGGGCCACTCGATCATCGGCTTCGATTTGACGGAAAGTATCCCACCACCATTGGCCAGAGCCATCTATTGTTCCTCCGCCACGAATTGTGATATTTCTGGCCTCTCTCGCATAAAGCAGCGGATGCATTGCATAACATTCAACCCCTTCCCAACGCGTCCAAATGGGAGGATAGAGATTAGGATCCGCGATGAACTTGATGATGGCGTTTTTTTCAAGAGTGAGAATCAGGTCACTATAAAGTGTAATGGGACCCGTCTCGTAAACGCCGGCGGGAAATATCAGTTCTGCGGATGAACCTGGAGAAGTTGCCCTCGTGGCAGAATCAATCGCTTCCTGAATGCTGCCATAATCTGTTGCATTAAATATAGTCATTATTTATTAGCGTCCCAAATTTCAGCGTAACGGTAACCCGTCAGGTCTTCAACGACCTTTTGGGTTGCTGGATTGACATCCGCCTTCGCGCCGCCATTTTGTAAGCGATTCATTTCATCTTTGATGACCTTATGCGTGTGAGGATTTAGGTTAAATGTGCGGATAAGATACATCGAATAAATCAGGCAAATGAGCGGGATGGCAACAAAGGCTATCATGATAGCAAGTTTCGCGCTGTCGGCTTGTACGGCCAGAGACTTGTCAAAACCGCCCAAAACCAATACCCACCCGAGAATAGCCGACCCCATGGCACCGGTTAACTTGCGCGTAAATGTCTGGCATGCGGCAAACGTACCGGCACGAAGTTTGGTTGAAACCAGGGAATCAACATCTGGCACCAGAGGTATCACATTCCAAACCGCATACTCCATGGTCTGACGGCCAACTTGAAACAAAGCGGTGAGGACGATAATTGTTATAAATGCCGCAGAGTCGGATAGCTGGACGTTCAAGACATAAAGGCCAAGATAATAAATCAATACGGCAATCATGAAGGAGAACGCGACGGTCCAAAGCCACTTCGGACCATATTTATACATATAAAAAGTGGCCACTGGAACAACTATCAATCCGATAATTGAAAGTGAAGACGCTGTTTGCGCCATCGCCTGTGACAGTCCAAGCACAAATGCGACATAGAAAAAGAATGCAGTATTAAAGCAGTCCTTGGCAAAATATGAAACAAAATAAATTGTGCAGACTCTGCGACAGGCTTTCGTCCTCATGACATGAACGTATTCCCTAAACGCATACGAAATATTTTTCTTCTCAGTAGTTTTTGTGCCTTGCTCGAACGCCTCAACATAGGTTGGGGAAAATTCCCACGTTGTGAAATAGGTGATCAGGGTTCCACCGCATAGGACGATGCCAAAAACAATACCCGAGATGGTATAAGCCTCGGCGTTATCTTTACCCAGTACTGAAAGCAGGATTGCCGGAAGTCCTGTTACCGCGAAGGTGCCGAAAGCCGAAACGAACATACGAACCGAACTTAGCTTAACCCTCTCGTTCGCCTTGTCGGTCATTTCCGTTGCAAGGGTTTCATATGCGATGTTGTTGAAAGACTGGGCGGTGTCGAGCAGAAACAAAACCACAAAATACCATATGTATGAGCCGATTTGGACCGTGAACAAGAGTGGGAAACAGACAATAGTCAGTATTGAGCCAATAAGGAACAAGGTATGGCGGCGGCCAAGCCGGCGCCCCAGTGCAGTTCGGAATAGATTATCAGAAACACCACCAATAATGCCACATACAATCATATCAAGAATTTTCAAAACAAATAACATCGTTCCGACCAATCCGGCATTAAGTCCGGCAAAAGTCGTCAGGAACAACATCAAATATGATCCGACAAGGGTTCCCCATGCGGAACCATTAAGATCGTTCATTGCATAACCTAATGAGCGAAACATCGTGATGGGCTTTTTCTTATAGACACGTATTTTATCGTAGTTAAGCTGTATCGACATTTCCCTGCCTCTTATAGAAATCATTTATCAACCAAATCTGCAAAATGAAACCCGTGATTTGAATTATTTTATTGATCAGACTCCCTTGCTTACCAGCGCGTCTGCTTGGCCTTCCAGGCAAACCAATTTCCATTTTCAGCGGCGGCAAAGGGAATAATCGATCACAATGTTATCTTTGATGTTTACGCAGCCTGATACAATTCCATTATTTCACTTTGTTATTGAGAAAATTCCCAAACGTGCGCTGACTCGCAGATTAGCGCGCGTCCCCCTTAAGGTCAGAGAGAGTGGTCGATAAAGCAACATACTGATTAATATCAGGATGTGGTAACGGACTGGAAAAAAAATTGCCGAGGCTTAACTGGCAACAGGTGAAAACATCGTCGCGGGCGCAAGACGGCTGAGAATACTGGAGTTGTTTAACCTGAACGTGCACGGTTCATTCGTGCGCCTGGCGAGTTTTGGCAAGCTGTCAGCAAGACCGATTTTGACGAATTGCGCGAGGAGCTTTATAAATGATGGTAAGGCAGCCATTAAATATGATGCGCCATCCGGCTCATCACGCGGGAGCCGAACACATTAATCAGCAGCCCGGTCATAATAACGATAACGCCGATAATCTGCAGGACATTAAGCAACTCACCCAATATCAGGGCGGCGCTGGTTAACCCTACTACCGGTACCAGCAGCGCAAAAGGCGTGACGCGCCAGGTTTCATAGCGGGAAAGCAGCGCGCCCCACAACCCGTAGCCGATAATGGTTGAAATAAAAGCCAGATAAATCAAGGCAAGGATCGTGGGCGCCTTGATGCCGACAATACTGTCGACGATGGCCGTCCGGCCTTCGAAAATCCAGGAACAGAGTAAAAAAGGGCAAACGGGAATCAGGGCGCTCCAGACAACCAGCGACAGTATCGGCGTTTTGGGCGATGCGGTGACGATGATTTTATTGGTGATATTGCCAAATGCCCAGCACAGGCCGGCGGTCAGCGTCAGCAACATGCCGAGCGGAGGAATGCCGGACAAGGTATTGCCCATACCCCCCTCCACCAAAACCGCCATACCCCCCGCCGCGATAAGCGTACCGAGGATTTGCATGACTTTGATTTTTTCCGCCAGGAAAAGCGTGCCCAGGATGATGGTGAAGAAGACCTGCGACTGAAGGATCAGTGAGGCAATGCCGGTGGGCATGCCGATGTTAATGGCGCAGAACAGGAAGGCAAACTGCAGGAAACTGATGGTTGTCGCATAAAGCGCCAGCCATTTAAGGGGGATCTTGGGCGCGGGGATAAAAAAAATCGCCGGCACGGCAACCAGCAGGAACCGCAAACCGCCCAGTAAAAAAGGCGGCATGCCATGCAGGCCGACTTTGATAATGACAAAATTAATGCCCCAGATGACCACCACCAACAGTGCCAACAGCGTATCTTTTACCGACATCCCGGTTCCTTTCACATTAACGGCGTCATCTTTATAAAGTAAAGTACAGCTAAAACAGATAACTTCATACATACAGATAACATTGAAATAAGGCAGTACAGTCCTGCCGTCGGCAAACATTCAGCACTAATTGCCGCAGCCAGCGATGGGCAGGGTCAACCTCCGAGCGTGGATGCCACATCTGCGATACGGTAATTCCCGGGGTTTTAACAGGCAGTTCAAACGCATAAAGCGTGGCAATCGCCCTATTCCCATCAATAACAGGTTGATTTATAAGGAATGATGCCGGCACCAGCGCTACCAGATCCGATGCCTGGGCCACCGCCAGCGCGGTATGAAAGCTTGGCACCGCGGCGGCGATAGTGCGTTTTAATCCAACTTCGGCCAGCGCTTCATCCACCGGGCCGGTTAGCCGTCCGCGGCGGGATGCGACCACATGCCCGCAAGCGGCATAAGGCCTGGCGGTAACTTCCCGGTCCAGCGCCAGCGGATGACCTTTTTTAACCACGCCGACAAACCGGTCCCTGAAGAGCATTTGTAAACGTATTTCCGGCCCCATCTCCTCCAGGACGCCGATCTCCAGATCAACCAGGCCCTCGCGCAAATGCAGTGAGCTTTTCTCCGGCTTGGGCGCGAAACGCAGGCGGACGCGTGGCGCCATCTGCGCCGCCGCGGCGATAAGCAAAGCGCCGAACGCTTCGACAAAACCATCGTTGACACGCAGGGTGAACGTGCGCGCAAGCGTTGATAAATTCAGCTCCACCGACGAGGGACGAAGCACGGCACGGGCTTCAGTAACAGCCTGCTGCGCCCGCGCGCGCATGTCCCCGGCATAGGGCGTCAATACCATGTTGCGCCCTGCCCGCACCAGCAACGGGTCGCCGGTTACGGCGCGAAGACGGCTTAGCGTGCGGCTCATGGCCGAGGCGCTTAAGCCGAGACGGCGCGCGGCGCCGGCCACGCTTGCCTCGGCAAGCAACGCATCGAGCGCGATAAGGAGATTGAGGTCGGGTTCGGTCATGCCGCATTGTATCCTGGCTTGAACGTCGTGGAAAGGCGTCCGATGCAGGTTATAAGTGCAATTGCTGCGCCTTCCGCCTTATCGCTAGGAGGGTATATTCAACCCATCTACCGGGTGAAGATGATCTGAATTTCGCGATTATCCTCACACGGCATCCACAGAGAGGAAATGAATAATGCCAGCACATTCTTTGCAAAAAACCGTCCTTCTTATCGGCGCATCCCGTGGCCTGGGCCTGGCGATGGTGGAAGAGTACCTGAACCGCGGCTGCAAGGTGATCGCCACCGGGCGCGACGCCTCCAGGGACAGGCTGGGATCCCTTTTGACGAGGTTTCCCGGCTTACTGGAAATCGAGACCGTCGATATCACGGTGCCTGACCAGCTCACGGCGTTACATGCACGCCTCGCTCGCCGCCGCATTGACCTGCTTTTTGTCAACGCCGGGGTTAAAAACAGCGATGGTGAAACGATAGCGGACGTATCGACTGATGAGTTTATCCGCGTGATGGTGACAAACGCACTCAGTCCCATGAGAGTTATCGAAACGTTCAAGGATCGGGTGCCGCCGACGGGTACGATTGGGGTTATGTCCTCCGGCCAGGGTAGCCTGACGAATAACACTAACGGTAACTACGAAGTTTATCGAGGCAGCAAAGCCGCGCTGAATATGTTTATGCGTAGCTTTGCGGCGCGTCATGCCGATGATCCCAGGGCGCTTTTGCTGATGGCGCCGGGCTGGGTGCGTACGGATATGGGGGGACCGGACGCACGTTTAAGCATAGAAGAAAGTATTCCCGCGTTACTGGACACCATCGAGGCTTATGCAGGGCGCGCGGGACTACATTATCTTGACTATCTTGGCCGAATCGTTCCCTGGTGAGCATACGCTGGGCCAGGCGCCCTCGCCTTCTTACATGACTGACCATCGCTCCATGGATATGGATTGGAGCGATAGCCTATGCCGGGAATATTTTACTGCTGTGGCGTCGCAGGGGTCGCGGCGGCCGATGATGCCGCGGGCGTTGCGGCGGCGGGCGTGGCTTCCGGCGTCGCGGTGGCCGATGATGCCGCGGGCGTTGCGGCGGCGGGCGTGGCTTCCGGTGTTACGGTGGCAGACGATGCCGCGGGCGTCGCGGCGGCAGGCGTGGCTTCAGGCGTTACGGTGGCCGACGATGCCGCGGGCGTCGCGGCGGCAGGCGTGGATTCCGGCGCGGCTGCAGGCGCCGGCGCTGTCACGGTGGTCTGCGCGGCCTGTGGGAGCGGGTCGTCTTTCAGTTCCGTAAATGTCGGTTTACTTTTTATCACGGTATAAGCGACATGCTTCGCGCTGGTGGTCTTGGTGGTTATCTGCACCGGTGGAACGGTGACATGGCCAATCAGCGAACGGGCATAGCCCCCGACCTGATGCTTGCCCGCGGGCATATGCAGCACCACGCTTTCGCCGGTGGCCAGCGCGCCGGCCTCGTTACCGTCAACGGTAACAAAAATCGGCCCGCCGTCAGCGGTGGGCGCGGGGGCATGCGTCACGGTGACAAGCGTCGCGCCGGTGGAAAAATCAAGCGGCTTCGCCGCCGCGGGTTCGTCAATTGAGTGTTCTGCGCATCCTGTCAGCGCAAAAGCAACCGCAAGCGCGGCCAGGGTGAAACGATTAATCATTGCGCGGTATCATCCTCTAATGCTTTTGTGATCTTGGGCGGCAATATAACAGATTTCGATATTGAGATGAATGCACAAATCCTTGAACTAAGATAATTCTGCTATCAGGCGCAGTAATGCATAATTAAATGAAAAATAGGGTAACCAGATGTGAACTCTACGGCTTAATTGTATCACATGATATTAAATATTCCGCCATGAGTTCATTACTATATATTTTATCCTTCGGTCTATATTCTCTATTAATATCCGTATTAAAAACGCCTATTAAACCCCTGCCCCAATTATATTGCTGACCGGGTGATAATAAGGCACGGATTGCTTACCCCGGAGTGTATGCGGATATCCTGGAACGGACGCGCAAAAACGCGGACGGCTATGGCCAAGCAATGCGGGCACCGCACAAGCAGTAACCCGTCGGCAATAAAACAGGTCTAGAATAAAACGGGTAAAAACCTTCCATCACCTTTAAGGAATCACGATGCCAACGTTGTATGACCCCATTAACATCGGCGCCCTTGAACTGAGTAATCGAATCGTCATGGCCCCTCTTACCCGGATGCGCGCCGTCGACGAGCGCAGCCCAGGCGCTGTCACCAAAGAGTATTATGTCCAGCGCGCCAGCGCCGGCCTTATCTTTACCGAGGCCACGTCGGTATCGCCGCAGGGCGTGGGTTATCCCAATACGCCGGGAATTTGGTCGGAAAAACAGGTAGCCGCCTGGCGCGAGGTGACCGACGCGGTACATCAGGCCGGGGGCAAGATCGTCATTCAGCTATGGCATGTGGGGCGGATCTCCGATCCGGTGTATTTGAACGGTGAATTGCCGGTGGCGCCAAGCGCCATTGCGCCCGAAGGACATGTTTCCGTGCTGCGTCCGCTAAAATCCTACGAGGTGCCGCGCGCGCTGGAAACCGAAGAAATAGCCGGTATTGTGGCGGATTTCCGCAGGGGAGCCGAGAATGCCCGGCGCGCAGGCTTTGACGGCATAGAAATCCATGCGGCAAACGGTTATCTGTTTGATCAGTTCCTGCATGACGGTTCGAATAAACGCACCGACCAATATGGCGGCACCATCGCCAACCGGGCGCGCTTTTTATTGGAAACGGTGGATGACTTATTATCCGTCTGGCCGGCGAACCGGTTTGGCGTGCATCTCAACTTAATGTCCAGTTCCTACTCAATGCATGACACCAATCCAAAGGCCATGTTCGGTTATGTGGTCGGGGAATTGAATAAACGGCGGCTGGCATTTATCTTTGCCCGCGAAGCGCTGGAATTCCCGGATCGTTTCGGACCCCAGCTCAGGAGCAGCTTCTCCGGCGCCTGGATAGCCAATGAGGGCTTAACCAAAGACTCCGCCGAAACCTTGATAAGCAAGGGCGAGGCCGATGCGGCGGCGTTTGGCGGCCTTTATATCGCCAATCCCGATTTAGTGCGGCGCTTTAGACAAAACGCCGCGCTTAATCCCCTGAACCAAGAGACAATATATGGCGAAGGCGGCACGGGCTATACCGATTACCCTGCCCTGGCCTGAAAAAAATCCGGGCTTTAAAACGAAGACGTAGGCAATGCCGTAAAGCTGAATCGTGCGGATTAACCCATCGCGATGAAGCAATTATGACCTCTATAAGGTTTAAGGGATCTGCGTTATATTGATCATCATAACCTGCGATTCTTACGGCGGTGCGCAAGTGCTGGTCCACAAAATGCATTTCTATATGATTGATATTCTTAATTAACGAGGATGATATTATGAAAAAGATTGGTATCAATGGCTTCGGCCGCATTGGACGTCTGGTGTTACGCCGCATTCTTGAAACCCAAAGCGATGTTGAGATAGTCGCCATCAACGATCTCACCTCGCCTAAGGTGTTGGCCTATTTGTTAAAGCATGATTCCAGCTATCGTAATTTTGCCGGCACGGTGGATTACACCGATGATGCGATTATCGTTAACGATAAAAAAATCATCGTTTATGCCGAAAAGGACGCCAAAAATATCCCATGGGGCACGCTGGGCGTGGAAATCGTGGTGGAATCCACCGGGTTTTACGCCTCAGGCGAAAAAGCGCAGGCCCATCTGGACGCCGGGGCGAAAAAAGTGCTGATTTCCGCACCCGCCGGGGATATGAAAACCATCGTTTTTAATGTCAACTGCGACACCATCACGGCGGAAGACCAGATTCTTTCCGTCGCGTCCTGCACCACCAACTGCCTGGCGCCGATGGCAAAAGTCCTGTCTGACAGTTTTGGCATCAAGGTGGGCACCATGACCACCATCCACGCCTACACCGGCACCCAGTCATTGGTTGACGGACCGCGCGGCAAAGACCTGCGCGCCTCGCGCGCGGCGGCGGCGAATATCATCCCGCATACCACCGGGGCGGCTAAAGCGATCGGCCTGGTTATCCCGGAACTGAAGGGCAAGCTGAAAGGCCATGCCCAGCGCGTGCCGACGCTGACCGGTTCGGTTACTGAACTGGTCTCGGTTCTGGAGAAAAAAGTTACCGTCGAGCAAATTAATGAGGCGATGAAAAAAGCGACCGAGGGGAATGAGTCTTTCGGTTATACCGACGAAGAAATCGTCTCTTCCGATATTGTCGGTACGCACTTTGGCTCGGTATTTGACGCGACGCAAACGGAAATCAGCGAAGCGGGCGATGTGCAACTGGTTAAAACCGTCTCCTGGTACGATAACGAATATGGTTTTGTCACCCAGTTGGTACGGGTACTGGATAAAGTCGCGGCCTACTGAGGTTTCGCCCTCTTCCCGGCCGCCAGCCGGGGAGTCCGCGCGGCGCCTTGTCTGTACGCGCCGACACGCGCGGAAAGAGGCGTAAACCGCGACCGGCGGTCGGGTTACCCATCGCGGCTTATCAGCGATTGAGGCTTGCCCCGCCGCCTTTTTTCATCACCGAACGAATTTCCGCTTCCTGCACCAGGTTTAAATCGCCGCTGACGGTCAGCTTTAATACGCTGGCGGCGATGGCGAAATCAATCCATTCCTGAGCGGCAAAATCATGCAGCAGGCTGTGCGTCAGGCCGGCGCCAAACGCATCGCCGGCGGCGACGCCTTCCATCACGTGCATCTTATAGGCGGTGGATTCGTAGAACTCGCCGTCTTTGAGCAGCAAGCCCATCCATTGGCTGTCTTCCACTGAGTAGATATTCCGCAAAACGCTGGCCACCACTTTACAGCCGGGGTATTTTTGCGTAACCGCCAGCATGCCCTGTTTAAACGCGTCTTTTTGCTCAATACCGCGCGACATATCGCCGTCAAATGCGTTAATGCCGAGCGTCGCGGCAAAATCTTCGTCATTGGCGATGCAAATCTGGACATAAGGCATCAGGGTCGACATCACCTGCTGGGCCTTTTCCGGCGACCACATCTTGCCACGGTAATTCATATCGCAGATAACGGGGATGGCATGCGCCTGGCAATATACACAGGCGGCGGTGACAATCTGGGCTAATTCGCTTGAAATGGCCGGGGTGATGCCGGAGAAATAAAAATAATCAATATCGCTGAATACCTCGTCCCAGTCGAATTCCGCTTGTTTTACCTCAGCGAACGCACTGCCGGCCCGATCGTAGACCACATTTGTCGACCTTACGCTTGCGCCTTTTTCTAGGAAATATATTCCCAAGCGATTACCGCCGCGCAGCACTTTACTGGTATCCACCCCGTATTTACGGAGGGTCGACAGCGCGGTTTCCCCCAGCAGATTTGCCGGCAGCTTGGTCAGGTAAGCCACCTCATTGCCCAGCAGGGCGAGCGATACGGCAACATTTGCCTCGGCGCCGCCGTAAGTGGCTTCCAGCACATCTGATTGCATAATGCGATTATTGCCCACCGGCTTTAATCGCAGCATCATTTCGCCCAACGTTAATACTTTCATCGTGTTTTCCGTATCCTCAGGTCATGCTTAAACGCACTTAGTTAATTAATGATTCGATTAATGATGAAAAGGTTGAATCTTTGCCGGTTACTATGCAGCTAAAAAGCCGGCGCGAGCTTGATAAAAGGTAAAAAATCGTTGCATTTGATTATAATTTGACCATAAAAATAATGCCGATGTCCCCACCGCGGCGGTGATACGACGCCATGGCGCGAAATGCGGCTTCCCATAGGTAAATGAATAAAAACACCGCCTGAAGTGTTAACGCTTTAGTTGACCCTTTTTGAGGAATTCCCTATGTCGCGTACCTTGTCGCTCCTGTTTTTTTTCCTGCTCTGCGGCGGCGCCAATGCGGCCCCATTGCACTATGACATCAACAGCGTTCCCACTTCCGTGGTGTTGTCATGGAAAGTATTTGGCGTGGGCGATTCCCATGCGGATGTTTCCGGCATAACCGGGCGGTTGGATCTTGATCCCCGGCAAGATATGCACGATCGGATTGTGGTCAACATCCCGGTGAGCAACATTGATGCTCATAACGGGTTACTCTCCAATGAGCTTAAAGGCCCGGTTTTTTTCGATCAGGCGCGCTACCCCTACGCGACGTTTGTCAGTAACCGCGTCGTCGCTGATGGCGAAGACCGGTATAAAGTATTCGGCACCTTGCATATCAGGACCTTGAGTCGTCCGATTATCCTCACGGCAAAATTGGTGACGCTCAACGTCCCGGTATCCGGCGCGCGCCATTCGACCTTTTATGCCGACACCGCCATCAACCGGTCGGCCTTTGCCATGACGCGCTATATCCCGATGGTCAGCGATCGGATTGATATTCATATCATGGTGACCTTACCCGACAACGCGCCGCCTTCCGGGACCGTCGCCCCGTCGCAGGTTGCCGCTTTGGCGCGCTGAGGCGCAAAATACCCGGCGTCTAATTGTCATCCCCGGCGACTTTGGCATAACCCAGCCGACCGATAAAAGGCAACCTGAGCGCCGGGGACTTTATATCCACCCCCAGGTTGATTCCCAGAATATTGACCTCGACGCCCTCTTCCACCCCAAGCGTAAAGCCCAGTACCCCCAGCAGCGATACCTGTAGCCCCTTGCCGGAAGGCGGCAGGCCGATGGGATGGGTTAGCGGGCGGTAATCCTTGCCGATGGCATTGGCCGGCAGGTCCAGCTTGAGTTCCGGCACTTCCCTGCCGATATGGGCCAGGAAGGTGTTGCTGTTGGGGCCGGGCCAGCTGCGGTAGGTTTTTCCATAGGGGTAGCTGCCGATAGCGGCTTCAATACGCGGGATCATGGCCTCGGCCCGGGCGCCGCGATGATCCACCAGCAGCGTCGGCCGCGCGCCGAACCAGTAGCCGTCGGGAATGGTGTAATTATGGCGCACCGCGTCAATGCCACCCCAGCCGATGACCTCGTAGCGGCTGTATTGGGTTGCGCCCGCCGGCTTGAAAATTATCCAGGGATGGACCGCCACCAGCCCGCGCCAACCATAGGTATGCGCGGCATAGATTTGTACGATGGCTGTGTCGCGCAGCTGTGCCGGGTCCGGCGCCATGCCGGTGGAATCGCGCCGCGCCGTGCGCCAATCCTGGCCGGAAGGGAGTTCCCCGCCCAGCGTGGCCTTGGCCAGACTCTGTCCGAAAGACAGCAGCAGTATGCTTAAAAAACCAATAATGAAGACTTTGAAGTAGCTCATAAACGCGTTGTCCACCGGCGGACCCACCGGTAAAGGCAATAACAGGCATGTCAGAAATCATACAGGCGTTTGTGCGTTTGGGTATAAAATATACCCAATACGGAAGAAATTTTGTGTCGATGAACGGCGGTGGTTGACCATAACCCGTCGACGGGGTTAAGTCCGCCGGTCATTATTATACCGCCATGACGCCGCCATCGACGAATAACTCATCCCCGGCGATAAAACTGCTCTCATCGGACGCCAGGAACAACACGACCCCGGCGACTTCCTGCGCCTGGCCGAGCCGCCCGAACGGGATCATTTGCGTTAATGCATCCTCCGCGCCGGCGTTCACTTGCAAGTAGGTGTCCATCGCCGGGGTCAGGATCATGCCGGGCGAAACAACGTTCACGCGGATGCCACGGCTTTTGAGGTCTGTGGTCCAGGTTCGGGCGAACGAGCGGATCGCGGCCTTCGTGGCGCTGTATATCGACAGATTGGCAAATCCCTTGCCGCCCGCGGCCGAACCGGCGAGGATCACCGCGCCCCCGCGCGTCATCAGCGGCAGCGCCTTTTGCACCGTGAAGACCATACCTTTGACATTCACGGCGAATACCCGATCCATGTGGGCTTCATCGATGCTGTCGATCGAGGCGGACTCGGAGATGCCCGCGTTGGCGAAAACGACATCGACCCTGCCGTGATCGCGCTGGATGCGAGCATAGAGCCTATCGAGGTCCGCGGAATTGGCAACGTCCCCTTGTACGCCGACCGCACCCTTGCCTATCTCCTTTATCGCCCGGTCCAGCTGCGCCTGGCGGCGTGCGGTGATGTACACATGGGCCCCTTCGGCTGAAAAACGCTTCGCCGTTGCCAGGCCGATGCCGTCGCTGCCGCCCGTGATCGCCACGACTTTGTTCTCAAATTTACCGGTCATATTATCGCCTTGGTTAAGTGGATGGTTGCTCCACTTATAATATGGCGGTATCCTCCGCTTAGCAACAGACGATGAGAAAAACCATTGAGCGAAGAACCTGTATTGCGCGCCGACGCGCGCCTGAATCGTGAGCGCATCCTGGCTGCGGCCGAGGACGTGTTTCTGGAGCGGGGAGCCGACGCCTCATTGGAGGAGGTGGCAAGGCGCGCGAAGGTCGGGATTGGGACGCTCTATCGACGCTTCCCATCGCGCGAGATGCTCCTGGCCGCCACCTACAATGCGCGGCTTTTGTCTTTCGTGGAGGCAAGCCGTGCGCGGGATGCCGATGTTGATCCCCTCGGCGCGGTACGTGCGTATCTGGCGGGTCTCGCCATGAACACGAACATCTATCGCGGCCTTGCGGTATCGCTCGGAACGGTTCTCCAAAGCGGAACGCCCGGTTGTCATGCGACCACTGAAGAAGGGCACAGGCTGCTGCGCTGCGGGCAGCAAACCGGCACCATTCGGCGTGATGTGACCTTTGATGATCTTGTCTACGTGGTAACCGCGATATCCCTCGCCGCCGAGCTGGATGATGAGTCGCAGCCGCGCATCGCCCATCTGGTGGACTTGTTCCTTGACGGTATCAGCGTGCGTTGAAAATGCGCCATGGCGCCGACTGCCTGGCGCCGCTACAACATGTGATTGGCCTGCAAGATGGCGTGCAGCTCCGCGCGCCGGCTAACCTGCCCGGCCAGGGCGAATAATTTAGGCGTATGCCGCGCAAACCACGGCTGCCGCGGCCCCCAGTGGATAAGTACCGGCCAGTAGGCATCAATGATCGTGACAGTGTCACCAAAAAGATAAGGACCTTCCCCCAACTGTGTCTCCAGCCAGAGGTAGAGCCGTTCGCGGTATTGATCGGTACTGGCAACCAGTTCCCCAGGCATGCCGGGCGTCCAGCGCTCGGGATAATCACCGTAGGTAAAGGTGGGGTAGACATTCGCCACCAGCCAGACCAGCAGGCGGTAAAATTGCCCGCGATCGGCGGTTCCGGGCGCCGGCGCAAGCAAGGGATGGCTGTCGAGCAACATCAGCGCAATGGCCGCGCTTTCGGTCATGATGCCGCCATCGTCCAGTTGCAGCGTCGGCACCTGGCACAAGGGGTTAAGGGTTTTTAACGTCTCCCTGGCCGCGCCCGGCCGATCGTAGCCGTCGACATTTATCCATTGATAAGGCTCGCCGGCCAGGGCCAGCATGATTTCAACGATTGCCGAACCCGCGCCCGGCGCGCCATACAGTTTGAACATGATTGCCTCGTATTCGGCCCAGTGAGAGGGGTAGCTATAACTGTAGCGCGAAAATAGGATTCCGGGCGGGCGCGGCTTATCAGTTCGCCGCGCCGAATCCGCCCGCCGGGGAGTACCCGCGCCGCACCATTATGGCCCAACCTCATCACCGCCCCGCCCCATTTTGGAACATGTGTCCAACCCGCTATGCCGTTCCTCCCGCTATTGGCCGGGCCATCTTGGACCGGCGCATCTGAAAAGGCGCCTATAACTGGCCTCGTTCTTGCTTGTAGTTGACTATGGGTTGTACATGTATAGATAAGTTCCATCACTGCCGTTAAAGGATTGCCGTCATGCCGTTGCGCACAAGTAATGAAGAGAATGGGGTCGTCGACCCCGCGTTATTGCACCAGATCTGGTCGTTTATCGATGAGAAAAAGCATAGCTTTTGCGATCTGAGCGATCGGATCTGGGCCACGCCCGAAGTGAACTACACCGAAATAAAGTCCTCGCGGGCGCACCTGGAGATGCTGAAAGCACAGGGGTTTCGCGTGACCGAGGGCGTTGCCGGCCTGCCGACCGCCATGATGGGCGAAGCGGGCGCGGGCGGCCCGGTCATCGCCATCCTCGGTGAATACGATGCCCTGCCCGGCCTGAGCCAGCAGGCGGATGTGGCGCGGCCCGTGGCGTTGGAAGACGGCGGCAACGGCCACGGCTGCGGCCATAATATGCTGGGTTCCGCCGCGCTGCTGGCCGCTACGGCGGTCAAGGATTTTCTGGCTGCCGAAGGTCTTCCGGGACGGGTGCGTTTTTACGGATGTCCGGCGGAGGAAGGCGGCGCGGGCAAGGGGTTTATGGTGCGCGCAGGCCTGTTTGATGATGTTGATATCGCCATTTGCTGGCATCCCGGCGCGTTTAACTGCGTAAAGGAACCCAATTCGCTGGCCTGTAATGAAATCAACTACCACTTCCACGGCCGCGCGTCACACGCCTCGGCCACGCCGCACCTGGGCCGCAGCGCCCTGGACGCGGTGGAGCTGATGAACGTGGGCGTCAATTATCTGCGCGAGCATATGCCGAACAGCGCGCGCATTCACTACGCCATTACCGACTCAGGCGGCTTTTCGCCGAACGTGGTGCAGGCCAAGGCGACGGTGCGTTATCTGGTGCGCACCCGCACTTTGCCCGAACTGCTGGAACTGTTGGCGCGGGTGGACAAGGTGGCCGCGGGCGCGGCGCTGATGACCGAAACCACCATGAAACGCAATATTCTCAGCGGCGACGCCAACCTGGTGGCGAACCGCGTACTGGAAGAACTGATGCAGTCGCATCTTGAGCTGCTCGGCGGACCGGGATTCAATCAGGCTGATTACGACTATGCGGCGCGGTTCCAGCAGACCATGTCCGCCGAGGAAATCAGCAGCGCGTTCCACCGCGCCGGCCAGGCCATGACGCCGGATGAAATGCTGTGTGATTATGTCTTGCCCCTTGACCGGCCGGCCAGCACCATGATCGGTTCCACCGACGTGGGGTCGGTCAGTTGGGTGGTGCCGACCGTCCAGGCGCAAAGCGCCACCTACACCATCGGCACCCCGGGTCATTCATGGCAATTGGTGGCGCAGGGCAAATCCTCGCTGGCCCATAAAGGATTGGTCCACGCGGCCAAGGTCATGGCCAGCACCGCCATTGGCCTGATAAAACAGCCGGCGCTTATCGACGCGGCGAAACAGGAGCATCAGCGCCAGCTGAACGGCACGCCGTTTATCAATCCGATCCCCGACGATGTCACTCCGCCCTTTCCAGGCAGCCACTGATGACCGCCGCTAAGGCACGCCGTCGTTTAAACGCTAAGGAGAGAGCATGGCGGACCTAGGCTTTTTCCAGACCCTGAGTTTCGGTCCCGGGGGATGGGGGCCGATGCTGTTGTCCGGCGCGCTGATGACGGTAGCCCTGTCGGTGTCGGGTTTTATGCTGGCCGGGGTTATCGGCGCGCTGTTTTCCTGGGCCAAGCTTTGCGGCAACCGGCCGGTACGCGCCGTCGCCGACCTTTATACCACCGTAATCCGCGGCATTCCGGACCTGCTGATTATTTACCTGCTGTATTTCGGCGGCAGCCAGGCCTTGACGTCGCTGGGCAAGCTGTTCGGCGCGGGGCATTTTATCAGCTTTCCGGGCTTCCTGGCCGGCATGCTGGCGGTGGGCATCGCGGCGGGCGCGCAGCAAACCGAGGTGTTTCGCGGCGCGTTCCTGGCCATAGCGCCGGGCGAACTGGAGGCCGCCACGTCCCTGGGCATGACCGCCTCCGTCCGCCTGCGTCGCATCATTATGCCGCTACTGCTGCGCCACGCCCTGCCGGGCATGGGCAACGTCTGGCAGTTGGTGCTCAAAGCCGCGGCGCTGGTATCGGTGACCGGCCTGGCCGAGCTGATGAATAAGGCGCAGACCGGCGCCGGATCGACCGGCAAACCCTTTGACTTCTACTGCGCCGCGGCGCTGCTGTACCTTTTGATTTCCGCCTGCTCCGGATGGTCATTAGCCAAAGCGGAAACCTACTACTCGCGCGGGGTAAGGCGCTAATGGACGTGGAATTTCTCTGGCAGACCTTTTTGCAGCTGATCCCCGGCATTCCGCTGACGCTGAAATTAGCCTTTTATTCCGTGGCCATGGGCTTTTTGCTGGCCTTTCCGCTGGCCCTGGCACGGCTCTCGCCCTTTATCTGGCTTAGCGCGCCGGCGCGTTTTTATGTCTTTTGCCTGCGGGGAACGCCGCTGCTGGTACAGCTGTTCCTGATTTATTACGGTATGAGCCAGTTTGAAGCGGTACGCAACAGCTGGTTGTGGCCGGTGCTGCGCGAGCCTTATGGCTGCGCGCTGCTGTCGCTGACGCTGTGCACCGCGGCCTACGGCAGCGAGATCCTGCGCGGCGGACTGCTTTCGGTGCCGCATGGGGCGGTGGAGGCCGCGCGCGCCTGCGGCATGAGCCGCCTGCTGGTGGTGCGGCGCATACTGTTTCCCATGGCCATCCGCCAGGCGCTGCCTGCCTATGGCAACGAGCTGATTTCCATGGTGCAGTCCACCTCCCTGGCCTCGATTATTACCCTGATGGACATTACCGGCATTGCCGCGCGAATCATTGCCGATACCTACCGGGCGCTGGAAGTATTCCTGGTGGCGGGACTGATTTACCTGCTGATCAATCTGATCATTACCCGGCTGGTCATGTGGTTGGAATACCGGTTGACCCCGCATCTGCGCGCACGCGTCGCCACGGCGGATAAAAAGCCGCTGGAAAATGTGCGCTGACCGATCGTCTTTTGCGCCGAAAGGCGCATTTTCCCTCGTTATTACAGGAGTAAAGCAATGAACTTGGCAAATCTGGTACGCGTGTTATGCATTACCGCCACTCTGGCGACCAGCTTCGGCGGCCATGCCGAAGAGGGGAAAAAATGGACGGTGGTTAAAATCGCCACCGAAGGGGCGTTCCGGCCGTACAATTTTACCAAAGCCGACGGCACCCTGGATGGGTTTGAAATTGATCTCTATAAGGTGCTGTGCGAAAAAATGAAGGTGGAATGCCAGATTATCGTACAGCCCTTTGCCGGGGTGATCCCGGCGCTGAACGCCGGAAAATTCGACGCCATCATGGACGGGCTGTCCGCCACCGAAGCGCGTAAAAAAATCATCGATTTCTCCACCTCCTACAGCAATGCCGGACAAACCTTTGCGGTATTGAAAAACAGTCCGCTGGCCGCCTTGCCGGACTTGGGAACCCGGTTCTCGCTTAACACTGATGAAGCGGGCGCTAAAGCCGAGCTGGAAAAGTTGACCCCGTTGCTTAAAGGTAAGGTTATCGGCGTGCAGGGCTCCTCCATCGGCCAGCAGTTTCTGGAAAAATATCTAAAAGACGTGGTGACCCTGCGCGAATATAAAACCACCGAAGAGCACGATCTTGATTTGAAATCCGGCCGGGTGGATATGGTATTTGCCTCGGTGACGTATCTGAACGGCGCCAAGTCTAAACCCGGCAACCAGGATATCGTCCTGGCGGGACCACAGTTTATCGGCGGCATTTTGGGCAGCGGTTCGGCGGTCGGCATCCGCAAGACCGATCCAGAGCTGAAAAAAATGTTTGATGACGCCATCGCCGGCGCCAAACAGGATGGCACGCTGAAAACGCTGACCGTTAAGTGGTTCGGTATGGATACCACCCCGCAATAATACCCCTTCCCGGCCCTCGGGTCGGGTCTGCCCCCGTTCGATACCCCGAGTATTTGTCTTTTTTGCCGCCTATTCGGGCGTTTGATTTGCCTGCGCCGGATTTACAGTATCGGCTGAAATAAAAAATTCTTTATTCCCCGATGGACGTTACTTTTTCAAAGGTCCCTTTTGCGTGGCAAAATCATTTTTACGTAGCGGCGGTTTGCTTGATATTTATGCGTTGGGCGAACAGGGCCGGCCGGTGTATGCATCGGCGCTGGAGATACGGGAAACCCTGCGTCTGCGGCATCAACAGCGGATCGCCGACTGCCTGGCCATCCCTCAGCCTAATGAGGATGGCGATCGCCTCGACTGGTATTCGCCCCGCGCGGGCGGCATTTCCTCCTGGGCCGGCGCCAGCGATGCCGAACGCGCATCCGCCCTCCTTGAACTGGAAAGCTGCCAGGCCGCCATCGCCGAACTGTGCCGGCGCGCCGGTACGGCGGAAAAAACCGCCCACCGGCTGTTTGGCGCGCTGCTGTCCAAGACCATGCGTTTTCCCGACCGGCATTATGTTTACCTGGTGGGCGGCAAACCGGTGCTGACGTTTTGGGGTTTTGTCGGCGCGGATAAAAAAACCGACCCCGACGCCTTTGCCTGCCTGCGTCCGACCGTGGCGGAGTCCGTCGGGGACGAAGGGGGTGTTGCCGACCTGGCGCGCGATGTCGACCGCGCTTCCCCACGCATCGATATCCACGCCGCCGCGGCGGATAACAGGCTGGTGCCGGCACCCGACGTCCCGGCGCCGGCGGTCGGCGCCACATTGTGGCGGCGCTGGTGGTGGACCCTGCCCGCGCTTGCCCTGACGGCCCTATTGGCGCTGCAAATCCGCGGCTGCGTGTACCGCCCGCACCCCATCCTGTCGACCTCGGCGCTGGCCGCCCTTGAGGCGGAAAAACGCGCCCTGCCCGTCGCCGGTCCCTTGTCCGGCACTGTGCGGCCGCTGGAAAAACATCGCCCCGGCGCACTGGACGGTGGGCTGATTGCATCCGACGCGGCTTCCCCGGCAGAACAGGCGCTTCCCGCCGATGCCGCCGCCGGGGTAGCGCGGCCTAAACCTGTCGGGGAAACGGCGACGCAGCCACCGTCGGCATCAAACGGCACCGCCGCCGATGTGGCCAATGGCCGCAATAGCGCACCGGATCCCGCCACGGCGCAACTCCCCGCCGCTGCGCCTGCGACGCGGACGAAAGCCGTGCCGCCTGTCGCCGCCGAGCCGCCGGCGCTGGACACGCAGGTATCGTCCCCCGTCCCGGCCGCCGTCGGCAGGAACGCGCTGACGCTGCCGCCGGCGACGTTGAAAATAGGATCGACCGACTTCCTCAACGGCGGCTGGCGCGCCATCGTGGATATCAAGGAGCCGCTGACCGGTAAGCCGCCAAGCCTTAAGTACCAGCTTAACCATGGTAAAGGCACGGTGAAGATTACCCATGGCGACGGAGTGACCTGTCGCGCGGCGGTGGACGCCGGATTGATGAAATCGGGCAACCTGATAATCAACAGCCGGACCAAGGCCCGCTGCAGCGACGGCACCCGCTATCAAATGCCGGAAATCGTCTGTCGCCAGGGCGCAAAAGGCGTCGCCGAGTGCAAAGGCCGCTATGACGCCACTACGGCCTTTCCGATTACGATGAAACGCGAGAGTGAACAATAAATGCTGGCGACGATTACGGATTACCCACAGTGCATCCAGCTGATCCGCGACAGCGGCATTCAGTTTCTGGACTTTGCCCTGACGCCCGGCGTTAACGCCGGTCTGCCCGGCGCCTTTGTGCGCCAGACCGCCAACGGGCCGCTGTTGCGCCTGGATTATCACGCACAGACCGGTAAGTATTCCGTCCCGGTGCCGGCAGGCGCGCCGCCGGAGGTGGTGAAACCCGAATTCAGTTTCGGGCTGGAACAATCGCTGGCGTTGCTGGATAAACTCTGGCTGCCGCTGCCCATGTTCCGTTCAACACCCCCGCGCGCCCTGCCGGGCGGGCCGGATAACTGGGCGCGGGTGCGCATTTGCGCCCTGGATGCGCCTGACCGGCACGGCTTTACCCACCGGGTCAGCATCGCCTTTGATACCCGGGTTTATCCGGCCGCGCACGCCGAGTCCTCGGTGGCCCCCAACGAAAACGATATCCATAACGGCATCGGTTTTATCCTGGCGCACCGTAGCGACGAACTCGGCGAATTTCTTGACCTCACCTGGGTCGACGGCTGGCTGCGCGAAGTCTTTACCCAGCAGGCGACACGGCGCGAGGATCGCAGCGCGCGGGAGATGGAAGTCGCGTTCCGCTCGTTTGAATATCAGGCTCATTATCTCAATTTGCTGGCAATGCTCGGCGAACAGCTGCGGGTACCTGAGATAAAAATCAGCGCCGGCACGCTGCAAGAGCCGGTGGTGAAGGTGGATTTGATCCTGGACGTCGGCAATTCGCACACCTGCGGCATCCTGGTGGAGGATCATGCCGATGAGCCCAATGGGCTTAAGCTGACCAATGAACTGCAGATCCGTGATCTGGGCGAGCCGCAGTTTTTATATAACGAACTGTTCGAGAGCCGCGTCGAGTTCGCCCAGGCCCGGTTTGGCAAACCCGGCTTCTCGCTCGAAAGCGGGCGCGACGACGCCTTTGTCTGGCCGGCCATTACCCGTGTCGGCCGGGAGGCCGCGCGCCTGGCGCTACAGCGCCAGGGCGTAGAGGGAGCCACCGGGATCTCAAGCCCGCGGCGCTATTTGTGGGATGAGGAAAGTTTTGCCCCTGGATGGCGGTTCAGCCAGTGCCCCGGCGGTGCGGCGCATGAACCGCCGGCGCTGGCGGCGCCGTTTACCCATCTTATCAATGATGAGGGCCGGCCGCTTTACCTGCTGGACGCCGACGATCGCCTGCCGGCGTTTTCAGCGCATTACAGCCGCAGTTCGCTGATGGCCCTGATGCTGTCCGAACTGCTGGCGCAGGCAATAATGCAAATCAACAGCGTGGCCCAGCGGCTGAAAATGGGCCACGATGGGGCGCCGCGCCAGTTGCGCACCATCGTGCTGACCCTGCCCTCGGCGATGCCGAAACCGGAGCGGGAGATATTTTTCCGGCGCATGCACGAGGCGATTGGCCTGGTGTGGAAAACCATGGGCTGGCACCGGGCCGATGATCCCTTTTCCGTGCCCGGTGATTGGGCCAACAGCCGGGTGCCGGTGCCCGAGGTGAGAATGGATTGGGATGAAGCCACCTGCGGTCAAATGGTCTATCTGTTTAACGAAACCCAGGTTAACTTCGCCGGTCATAGCAATGCGTTTTTTACCGCCATGGCGCGGCCGGACAAAGCGTCCACGGAGGGGGGCGCGGGCAAAACCCTGCGCATCGCATCAATTGATATCGGCGGCGGCACCACCGATTTAGCCATCACGCAATTTAGCCTGGACGACAGCGGCGGCAAGGATGTCAAAATTACCCCGCGCCTGCTGTTTCGCGAAGGTTTCAAGGTCGCGGGAGATGATATCCTGCTGGAGGTTGTCCAGCAGTTTGTCCTGCCCGCCCTGGAGGCGGCGCTGGTCACCGCCGGCATGGACAACCCCGGTGCGTTGCTCGCCAGGCTGTTTGGCGACGAGGGGCGCATGGACGGGCACGGCACGCTGCGCCAGCAGGCGACGCTACAGCTGTTTATGCCCATCGGACGCGCTATCCTGGCGGCCTATGAACGTTTTGATCCGCTGGAAAACCGCACGGAAATCGATGCCGTCTTCGGCGAACTGTTGACCCGCACGCCCACGCGCAACGTCCTGGCATATATTCACGGTGAAGCGCAGCGCTGCCTGCCGGCGGATGCCGCGCCGTTTGATATTTTGCGCGTGCCGCTCCAGCTAAGACTGGGCAAGCTTCACGACGGATTCCTGACCCACCGCATGACGATCACCCAGCATCTGCGGTCGTTGTCCGAGGTTGTCGCGCTGCATGACTGCGACGTGCTGCTGCTTACCGGCCGGCCGGCGCGTTTCCCGGGTATTCAGGCCCTGTTCCGCCACCTCCAGCCGCTGCCCGGTAACCGCATCCTGTCGCTGGACGGCTACCACACCAGCGCGTGGTATCCCTTTAACCAGCACGGTCGCATCGATAATCCAAAATCCACCGCGGCGGTAGGCGCAATGCTGTGCCTGCTGGCGCTTAGCCTGCGGTTACCGGGGTTCTATTTTAAAGCCGGTGATTTCCAGCCCTATTCCACCCTGCGCTACCTGGGCATGCTGGACGGCAACCACAACCTGGCCGCCGATAAGGTCTATTACAGCGATATCAATCTTGACGCGCCGGATTTCAAGCTGGACGCCAGGGCAGGATTTCGCATGCGCGGCGCGTTATGCCTGGGTTTTCGTCAACTGGACAATGAACGCTGGCCGGCATCCGCGCTGTATACGCTGTCGATCGCCGATCCGGCGCTTGCGCGGCGCGTGGCCGGGAAAAGCGAGCTGCGTATCCGGCTGGCGGCGGCGGGTGGCGACAAGCAGACCGGGCCGGAAGGTTTCGTGATAGCGGAGGCGGTGCTGGAGGACGGTACCGCCGTGCCGCGCCAGCATTTGCGCCTGGCGTTGAATACCCTCGCCGACAGCGGTTCAGGCGCGACCGAGTATTGGATCGATAGCGGGAGCATAGTGAAAAAATGAGCCAATTAAACACCACCCCGTTACCGGCGCGGAGCAAACCCGGCCGGGCGTCCGACCCGTTGGCGCCGCAGTTGCAGAACCAGCTGCATAGCCGCCAGCACCAGGTACTGCAGGGAATCGAACAGGCGATGGACTGGATCGCGGCCACGCGCCGCGATGCGCCGCGCCTGGATATGGAGGCCGGCCGGCTGGGGATAAAGCTGCGCCGCTGCCGTCTCCAGGCCCACCATCTGTACAACGCCTCGCACACCGAAAGCGCCATTGGTTTTTTCGGTGAGTCGGCGCGCGCAAAGCTGCATCTGATTACCGCACTGGCCGTGGGGCAGGACGAGCGGCTGACCACCCTGCTTGGCGGCAAACGCCTGGACGTGCCGTCACTGATTGAGCCGCCAAGCCGGGCTTCCGGGCTGGTGTTGCGGTTCTCCCAGCGGCGGCGAGCGGAAAACGACGCCTGCCCGGTCCAGCTCTCGCTGCTTAATGAAGCGGATATCGCCATGCTGATGCTGACCGTTTCGCTGCGCGATGTCGATAGCGAGGCCGCCGTCCGCGGCCTGGACGATCGGGCGCTGGATGACAGCCTGGACCGGTTGATTGCGCTGCGGCAGACGGAACCGGTTGCCGGCATGAGCGGCGACGCCGTGGTGGCATTATGGGATTATGCCGGCCGCCACGACGGCCGGCGGCAAAAACAGCTTGAAGCGCGGTTCTGGCCGGTGGCGGTTGATCTGGCGCCCTATCTCGCCATCGGGGATCGGGCCGATCTGTTTTCGCTATTATGGCAAGGACGCGAAGACCTGAGCGCCGCCTACCGTCATTTCGCCGCTATCGTCCAGCATCTGGGCGGCGCGCGGCAGGTGCTGGCGCCGTTGGGCGTGCTGGTGGACGATAATGCGCAGCGGGCGGACGGTATCCTGGACGGCGCGGCGCTCTCGCGCCTGCATACCGCCGCCGACCCGTTAATCCAGGTGGTGCCGATGCTCAACGGCCGCATGGGAAAACCGGTTGAACTGACGATGGCCGAGCTGGCGATGCTGGCCATCGAACTGCTGATCCCGCTGGACATTCCCGCGTCCGCGCGCGCGGACGAAAATCTCGGCGCGCAGCTGGATTTTATTGATTTTGCCGGTATCGACGGCAGCCTGGCAACCGCCGCCGCCGCCGCCGCCCACGACGACGAGCCGGCGCCTGACGCCGGCGCAGCCTACCCGCTGGCGCAGCCCCTGCTTCGCGCCCGCCGCGCTTATTTGCCCGAACGTTATGCCGACGCCCAGGCGGTCAATGTGCTGTTGGTGTGCACCGCGGCGCAGAACCGTTCGGCGGTTGGCGCCGTCGGCACGCTGCTGGACTATTGGGTCAGGCGCACCCAGGCGGAAAACGCCGGGGTGCTCGGCCGGCATAAACCGGGGCTGATTTGGGCCTTGACCCGGTTCGATCAGCGCGTGGTCCACGGCCGCAATCACGACGCGGCCGTACAGCGCTATATCGGCACGCCGGGCGATACCTGGGGCACCCTGCTGGCCACGGATTCCCGTGGCGTCAACGCCCTTGAGAGCTACCTCGCCGCCGTGGCGCAGCGCGAGACGGCCC
This sequence comes from Acerihabitans sp., assembly GCF_036398755.1. Classification (NCBI taxonomy): domain Bacteria; kingdom Pseudomonadati; phylum Pseudomonadota; class Gammaproteobacteria; order Enterobacterales; family Pectobacteriaceae; genus Acerihabitans; species Acerihabitans sp. The sequence continues at coordinate 25,410 of NZ_DASWOM010000113.1, forward strand.
TGCTGCGCCTTAGCGAGCAGACGATGGCGCTGCAGCGCGAACTGGCCGAAACCCTGCTGGGTGAATGGCACCATGCCGCGATCCATGAAGATCCGTTACAAAAACAACAGATCGCGCACATCCTGCTGAAGGCGCTACAGGCGCGCGCCGGTTTGCACGGCGAGCTGCTTGAACATCTGCTGCCCACGCGCGAAGAACTGCGCCGCCTCTATTTGCAAACCTCAGCCCACGCCGCCGGCGATGACGAACCGATCAATAACCCGTCGGCCGACGGTACCGGGCCGTTTGGCGTCGGCGTCGCCTTGGATCTGCTCGCCGCTCCCGAGGCGCCTGGCGGCCAGCTCATTATCAGCGCGGACATGTCCGGCGCGACGGATGACAAAATGTTTGCCCGCAGCGTGCAGCGCTATTGGGTCAATCATTTGCGTAACCTGCCGGAAAACGCGCCGCTGCTGGCATTGCTGGGCCTCGCCAGGCCGACCATGGTCATGTTGATGGCGGAATTAATCACCGCCGCCATCCGGCTTGATATCCTGGGCCTGCTGGAGGAGAGGCTGGTGGATCTGGCCCCGCCGGGCCTGCCGCCCGAAAGCAAAGCCGACCGGCAGGTGGCGCGGGCGCTTGCCGTTTTGGGCGATTTTGTCGCCTGGCTGGGATTTACGCGTCTGAGCGCGGCGCAGCGCCCCGACAGCCGCATCAATCCCGGCCACAAAATATTTGCGCGTCCGGCGGCGCCCGGGCTTGGCATTGACGCATCCCACCGCCTGACCCGGCTTGACGCCGCCCCGGTAAACAATACCGCTTTCTACGTCTACGATTGGCTGGTGGGGCTTAATACGCTGGTCCGGCAAAATGCGGGACATACCGGCGGGGAGGAGATCGGTCTTGCGCAGCGCGAGCGCCTGGGCGCCATCATCAGCCTGATTAAACCGGCCCTGGACTAAACACCGGTTTGCCGGCGGCCCCAGCCGCCGGCTTTCGGGTAATAACAGCGACCGCCCTGTTTTCCCGGCCGGTTAAATCCGCTTACTTAAAAAACCGGTTGCGACGTATGTACCGAGCGCTTAGCTGGGATATACTTATCATCCATCGCTTCTTCCGGATGATAAGGATAGGCCATCTGCGAACGATAGGCTCCCGGCGTCTGGCTGAACTGGCGCTTGAAGGCCCGGCTAAAGGACTGCTGCGAATCAAAGCCGCTTTGCAAGGCGATATCGAGGATGCTATGGTCCTTAAGACACAGCTCCGAGGCGGCGCGTGACAGCCTGCGGGTGCGGATATAGGTTCCCAGCGCATCACCGGTCACATTGCGGAACATCCGCTGCAAATGCCATTTGGAATACCCGGATTTGGCGGCTACGTGATCCAGAGATAATGACTTATCCAGATTGTTTTCCAACCATTCCATCAAATCCTGAATAATGACCTTCTGATTCATATAGACATTCCCCGTAAAAGATAACCTGGCACTAACAATATGACCGGTCGTATTTTTAGTCAACCTCTTTTTATTAACGAACGATAATTTTATCATAAGCCGCCGGTAAACGCGCAACACAAATCAAATAGATTGCGGGGAGAAAGAGGGCTGGGGCGGAGGTTTATGGCGCCTCGGCGTGGAGTTCGCTTGCCTTGCGTCAGGTATTTATATGTTTTGCCAGGTGCCGGCAAGCGACAAGAAGGGGCTCACGCAAGCCCCTTCTTGACTTCCCCGCGCCGGCAGGTCGCGCGTCGCTGCGCGATGCCTTCCGTCGCCCATGCCCCCGTTATGCACCGGCCCGGTTTGCGCTCCCGGCGCCACCGGGCCTTTCGCCGCTCCCGGCGGCTCATGCCGGGGTCACAGGCAACGTCAGCGCGCTCTATGCCGGGACCTGTGTCGCGGTCAGCAATGCGCTTTATGTAGCGATAGCATTGCTGTCGCTTAGGATAGGGTCTGGCGGCGAACTACCGTTGAAGTATTGGAACGCAGATGCATAGCGAGAAACAGGTGATGCAGCCATGCAGTTCAATAATCATAAAACCATATAGCTATGTAGCACAGGAATCACAAAACCAAGCACCCTTGTACCCGTGAGCAGTGAGCAGTGAGCAGTGAGCAGTGAGCAGTGAATACTGAGCCGTGAGAGATGAGTTGAGGTGTTAACTCTTAACGCAAGATAATTATAATGGTTTTCCCGGTAAGTGCATACCGCTCCGGCCCCTAAGACGCTATGTTACCAACAGACGATGGTGTTGACCTTGTGCCGGCATAGAGTGCGC
>NZ_DASWOM010000114.1:0-81020 GCF_036398755.1 Acerihabitans sp.
GATGGTGTGCTGGTCGCGCGGGATAATCGTCAAAGGGCGTCTATCCTCTGGTGCCGCCACCACGGTTTCCCGGTTCAGCACCTTACGGCAGAAGTTGGCTACTCGGGTAAAAATAGTACACCTCAATAGTAACAAATAAACGGGAGCAACAAAAACAGCGGCTAATCATAGCTCACCCCGGGTGTTTTGAGAACGTTTGGGCGCATGTCGTGCTCGATGGCGAAATCGGTATGGATGCCAGGGACCAATGCATAATAGCCCAGTCTAACATACTCTCAAGGGTCAAATCCCGCCACCCTTGCGCTACCGGTTGATTTAAAAACGCTAATGCGTCGGCAAGCGTTGGCCGCGGATCGCCTTCGGGCAACGGCGGCGCATGATTCTGCTTGGACAGTTTGGCGCCCGTGGGCGTCAGCGCCAGCGGTAAATGAATATATTCCGGTTCTTTATAACCTAATTGACGGTACAGTGCCAATTGCCGCACGGTAGGCTCGATCAAATCGGCCCCGCGCACGATTTCGGTCACGCCGAGCGCCGCGTCATCCACCACCACCGCCAGATTATAGGCGAACAGGCCGTCGCGGCGACGGATGATAAAATCCTCGCGGGCAAGAGCCGGGTCGGCGTGGATATCACCGCGCAAACGGTCGCGAAATTGTACAACGGGGGCCAGTTGGCGCAGACGGATGGCCGCGTTCCGCGCCGGCAGGTCGAGCGCGCGGCAATGGCCGTCGTAAATGCCGCCCAGAGCCTGAATGCGGGCGCGGGCGCAGTGGCAATAATAGCTCAGCCCGCGCGCGCGCAGATCTTCCAGGACGGAAAGGTAAGCGGCGTGGCGTTGGGATTGGTAGCAGACGGGACCGTCCCAGTGCAGGCCATAATGGGCCAACTGGCGTAAAATGGTATCGGCGGCGCCGGGAACTTCGCGGGGAGGATCGATATCTTCGATACGCACCCGCCACTGCCCTTGGGAGGCGCGGGCCTGGAGAAAACTCCCCAAGGCCGCGACCAGCGAGCCGAAATGCAGGGCGCCGGAAGGCGAGGGGGCAAATCGCCCCATGTAGGTGCTGTGCGCAGCCATATCTCGGGAAAGGCGAATCCGTACAGTTACCGCGACGCCGTGGCCTGTTCCATGGGCAGCATCGCGGCAATCTGGATTGATTTTACCCTGCCATCTGCTTTTCGCGGATTTCAGCCAAGGTCTTGCAATCTATGCATAAATCAGCGGTGGGCCGCGCTTCCAGGCGGCGAATGCCGATTTCCACGCCGCATGAGTCGCAGAAGCCGAAATCTTTGTCCTCTACTTTTTTCAGCGTTTTTTCGATCTTCTTGATCAATTTCCTTTCCCGGTCGCGGTTACGCAGTTCAAGACTGAATTCCTCTTCCTGCGCGGCGCGGTCCACGGGGTCCGGGAAGTTGGCCGCTTCATCCTGCATATGCGAAACGGTACGACCCACTTCATCCCTGAGCTGGTTGCGCCATGCGTCGAGGATGCGCTTGAAATGCAGCAACTGGGCCGCATTCATATACTCCTCGCCCGGCTTCTGCTGGTACGGTTCCACCCCGGCGATGGCGAGAATGCTCAAGGAGGATGTCTTACGGTCTTGCCCTTCTTGCATGTTGCTTCTCCTTCATAACACGCACTATCGATCCCCAACGTGGGGAAAAAAACAGGCCGCTATAAATAACAGATGACGTTAAGGTTAGCAATTATTCCTGACGCCCTCTTGACAAGAGTGTGAAGAAAGGCGTATCCGGCCGGCGATTAAGCTAAGGAAAAACCGGATGATTTATCCTTTTTTCCCTAAAAGCCGCCTATGAAATAAATAACGGTACAGCATTTTTTAACACGATACCGTCAGGTGATAATTGCGCGCCATAGCAAAGTACTTCCACGCCATGCTGCTGCGCCTGCAATACCAAATCAGCGTAATGGGGATCAATGTGCCGGGCGGGCGCCACCCGGTGTATTCCGGAGTGCAACACCGCGAAAAACAGTACGGCACGGTGACCCATTGTTGCCATTGCTTGTAGTTCTCGTAAATGTTTTTGTCCGCGTATCGTTACCGCATCGGGAAAATATCCCCACTCCTGTTGCAGTAATGTGACGGATTTCACCTCAATATAGCAGTTTGCGCGATTTTCCGCTGCTAATAACCAATCAATCCGACTATTTTCTACGCCATAACCTACTTCGGCGGTAAGCGTAGTATAGCCCGTCAGCTCGGGAATGGCGTCGGCGCGCACCGCCTCCGCCAGCAGGGCGTTGGCGCGCAGAGTATTCACGCCTATCCATTGACCACCGGCGGTTTCAGTTAGTTCCCAACTGTGCGGATATTGACGTTTACGATTATCGGAGGTGGAATACCACACCGTATCGCCGGGAACGGCGCAGCCGGTCATGGCGCCGGTATTGGCGCAATGAATGGTCATCTCCCCGCCGTCCGGGGTGACAACGTCCGCCAGGAAACGTTTGTAGCGCTGCACCAGGCGGGCGGGTTTTAATACCGGACTGAAATGCATAACATTACCCCTAAGCGCCAAGCGGTTTAATCCCGCCCGTCCGTCTTGGCGAGCGGCCAGCTATCGAGAAGCATATAGCGGGCGCGCCCGTTGTCAAATAGCGAGGCGTACAGGCCGAAACTCCCGACGGTTATTTCCCATCCCGGCGCGCCGGGCGGCAGCGCCACCGCCTGATGGGCCTGGCGCAGCAGCGTGACGTGCGGATGGTACGGCAGCGGGCTTTGATAGCAGCCGTTGCGGGCCGCCTGCGCGCGCAGCCACTGCGCCAGTTGCAACAATCCGCGCGGCGCGCGTTTCATGCCGAGCCACACCACGCCGGAGCCGGGCCAGTGTCCGCAATCGTCCAGGGCAAGGGTAAAGGGCTTTTGTTGCAATCTCATGGCGGCGGCGCGCAGGGCCTGTTCTTTGCCGGCGCCCACCTCGCCCAGGAACGCCAGGGTGATATGCAGGTTGGCCGCCGCCACCGGCCTGCCGGTTTCATGAGGGAACCGGGCGGCGCGCCAGTCGATCACGTCCTGGCGCAGGGCGTCGGGCAGCGCGATGGCGAAAAACAGGCGACGGGTGGATGGCATGGCGGTCCCGGCTGGTAGCGTGGGTGATTCGCCGTTTCCCATGGTCAACCTCAGGTCGCCAATGGCGGGGAAATGCGGCGAGGATTCTGATCTTCGATCAAGCGATGCTACAATGCCCGGCGCAGAATGTTAATCTTTAATGGAGCCGTCGTGACGTCTTTACCGGTCGCCGCCGTAGTCGATGAGTTATTGCACGCGTTGCAAGGCGCCGCGCAGGTTCTGTTGCACGCGCCCACCGGCGCGGGAAAATCCACCTGGCTGCCGCTGGAAATCCTGCGGCGCGCCGGCCTGCCCGGGCGTATCCTTATGCTGGAGCCACGGCGTCTGGCCACCAAAAACGTGGCGCTGCGCCTGGCCGAGCAGCTTGGCGAAACCCCCGGCCAGACCGTCGGCTACCGCATGCGCGCCGAAAGCCGCGCGGGGCCGCACACCCGGCTGGAAGTGGTAACCGAAGGCATCCTGACGCGCATGCTGCAGCAGGACCCGGAGCTGTCCGGCGTCTCCCTGGTTATCCTTGATGAATTCCATGAACGCAGCCTGCAGGCCGATTTGGCGCTGGCGCTGCTGCTGGAAGTGCAGCAGGGACTGCGCGACGATCTGCGGCTGCTTATCATGTCCGCCACCCTGGATGACCGGCGCCTGCTGGCGCTTCTGCCGGACGCGCCGGTCATTCGCTCCGTTGGCCGCGGTTTCCCGGTGGAGCGGGTTTTCCGCCCGCTGCCTTCCCAGGCTCGTCCCGACCAGGCGATTGCCGCGGCGGTGAACGAGATGCTGCTATCCCATACCGGCTCGCTGCTGTTGTTTTTACCCGGCGTCGGGGAGATTCATCGCGTGCTGGCCTTGCTGTCCCAAAGGGTCGGCGCGGAGGTCGATCTTTGTCCGTTGTATGGCGCGCTGACCCTGGACGAACAGCAGCGCGCCATCCGGCCGGCGCCGGCCGGCCGGCGCAAAGTGGTGCTGGCCACCAATATCGCCGAAACCAGCCTGACGATAGAAGGCATTCGCCTGGTGGTGGACAGCGGGCTGGAACGGGTGAGCGATTTCGATGCCAGAAGCGGGCTGAGCCGCCTGGTCACCCAGCGCGTCAGCCAGGCGTCCATGGTGCAGCGCGCCGGCCGCGCCGGCCGCCTGTCTCCCGGCGTTTGCTGGCATCTCTTCAGTCAATCCCAGGCGGAACGCGCGCCGGAACATAGCCGGCCGGAAATCCTGCAAAGCGATCTCAGCGGTTTTTATCTGGAATTACTGCAATGGGGCTGTACCGACCTGGCTAAGCTCAGCTGGCTGGACCTGCCGCCGGAACCCATCCTGGCCGCGGCCCGCCGCACCCTGCGCCAGCTGGACGCCGTCGATGGGGCGGAGCGTCTGACCACCCTGGGGCGTAACATGGCGCAACTGGGCTGTGAACCGCGCCTGGCGGCCATGCTGTGCCATGCGCGGGACGATGACGATAGCCTGGCGACCGCCGCGCTGCTGGCGGCCATTATCGAGGAGCCGCCTCGTGCCGGTTCGCCCGATTTGCGCGACGCGCTGGCGCGCCCGCAGTCCCACTGGCTGCGGCGCGCCAGGCAACTGGCCCGGCGCCTGTCGCCCCGCTGGGGCAAGCCGGACGGCGCGCTGGCGCCCGCCATACTGGCCTGCGGCTTTCGCGATCGCATAGCCCGGCGGCGCGATGCCGCCGGGCGTTATCAACTGGCCAATGGCCTGGGGGCGGCGTTGGCCGCCGACGACGCGCTGACGGCGATGGAATGGCTTATCGTGCCGGGGTTGATGCAACTGGGGCAAAACGCCGATGCGGCCATCCGGCTGGCGCTGCCGGTGGATATCGCCGCGCTGGTGGCCGCCCGCCCCGATTGGCTGACGGTCGCCACCGCCATGCGCTGGGATGAGGAAAAGGGGACCCTGCGCGTGCTCAGGCGCGAGCAGCTTGGGCGACTGATTTTACGCGAGCAGCCGCAGGCCAGACCTTCCGGCGAACTGATGCAACGGGCGCTGCTCAACTGGATTGGCGAGCAGGGTCTGGCGGTGCTCAACTGGGATGGCCCGGCGCAGCAGCTGCGCCAGCGCCTGCTGTGCGCCCGCGACTGGCTGCCGGAAGTGGACTGGCCACGGGTGGACGACGAGGCGCTGCTGGCGGCCCTGCCGCTGTGGCTGCAGCCGTCCCTGCCGGGCGTGCATGACGTGCGCGCCCTGCGCCAGGTCAATCTCGGCGAGGCGCTTTTGCGCCTGCTGGACTGGCGATTGCGTCAACGACTGGATACTGCGCTGCCCAGCCACTACACTGTGCCCACCGGCAGCCGGCTGCCGGTGCGTTACCAGCACGGCGAGCCGCCGGTGCTGGCCGTAAGGATGCAGGAAATGTTCGGCGAACAGGCCAGCCCGCTGCTGGCCGAAGGGCGCGTGGCGCTGGTGCTGGAGCTGTTATCGCCCGCGGCCCATCCGTTGCAGATTACCCGCGACCTGGCGGCGTTCTGGCAGGGAGCCTACCGCGAGGTGCAAAAAGAGATGAAAGGCCGCTACCCCAAGCATGTTTGGCCGGATAATCCGGCCCTGGCGGTACCGACCCGGCGCACCAAAAAGTATCAGCAGGGTTGATTTCAGAGGTTTCCTCTTCCGGTTAAGATGGGAGAGGAACAGAGTGGGCGGGGAATCCGTCGGAAGTATGGAGAATCACAACGATGTCTGGGGATGATCGCGAACCTATTGGACGCCATGGCAGGCCGTCCGGACGTAAAGTGACAAATAAGCCGCCAGTGCGACGTCACCGGGACGACGACGAAATCAATGAAGATGATCAGGATGACTATGACGACCAGGAGGACAACCTAATGCCGCCACGTAAGCCCCCCGCTAAAGGCAAAGCGCGCCCGCCGCGCAAAAGCGGCAAGCGGCGCCTGCTGGCATTGCTTATCAAGATTTTCCTGGTGGTGGTGATTTTGCTGGTGATCTACGGTGTTTACCTGGACGCGCAGATCCGCAGCCGCATCGACGGCAAGGTCTGGCAACTGCCGGCGGCGGTGTATGGCCGCATGGTAAACCTGGAGCCGGGCATGCCTTACAGCAAAAGCGAAATGGTCAACCTGCTGGAAGGGATGCAGTATCGCCAGGTGACCCGGATTACCCGTCCGGGGGAATTCAGCGTTCGCGCCAACAGCATCGATATGCTGCGCCGCCCGTTTGATTTCCCCGACAGCAAGGAAGGGCAGATCCACGCGGTGCTGACCTTCGATCGCGACCATCTGCTGCAAATCCAAAACCAGGATACGCAGCGCAGCTTCGGTTTTTTCCGTCTTGATCCGCGCCTTATCACCATGCTGCAATCCCCCAACGGCGAGCAGCGGCTGTTTGTCCCGCGCGCCGGATTCCCCGATCTGCTGGTGGATACCCTGATTGCCACCGAAGACCGCCATTTTTACCAGCATGACGGCATCAGCATCAGCTCCATCGGCCGCGCCTTCCTGGCGAATATTACCGCCGGGCGCGCGGTACAGGGGGGGAGCACCCTGACCCAGCAATTGGTCAAGAACCTGTTTCTGACCAATGAGCGTTCCCTGTGGCGCAAGGTAAACGAAGCCTATATGGCCGTGATCCTCGATTACCGTTACAGCAAGGATCGCATACTGGAGCTGTATCTGAACGAAGTCTACCTCGGCCAGAGCGGCAGCGAGCAAATTCGCGGTTTCCCCTTGGCCAGTCTCTATTATTTCGGCCGGCCGGTGGATGAACTGAGCCTGGACCAGCAGGCCATGCTGGTGGGCATGGTCAAGGGCGCGTCGTTGTACAATCCCTGGCGCAATCCGCAGATGGCGCTCGAGCGTCGTAACCTGGTGCTGAAGCTATTGCAAAACCAGCAGGTTATCGATGAGGATTTGTATAATATGCTGAGCGCGCGTCCGCTTGGCGTGCAGCCGCGCGGCGGGGTGATTACGCCGCAGCCGGCCTTTATGCAGATGGTGCGCCAGGAGCTGCAGGCGAAACTGGGCGATAAAATCAATGACTTGTCCGGCGTGAAAATTTTCACCACGCTCGATCCGATTTCGCAGGACGCGGCGGAAAAAGCGGTGGAAGCCGGTGTGCCGGCCCTGCGCGCCGGAAGGGGCGTGAGCGATCTTGAAAGCGCCATGGTGGTGGTTGACCGCTTCAGCGGCGAAGTGCGCGCGATGGTGGGCGGTTCGGATCCGCAGTTCGCCGGTTTTAACCGCGCGATGCAGGCGCGTCGTCCGGTGGGGTCGCTGGCAAAACCGGCTACCTACCTTACCGCCCTGAGCCAGCCGGATAAATACCGGCTGAATACCTGGATCGCCGATGAGCCCATTTCGCTCAAACAGCCGAACGGGCAGCTGTGGGCGCCGAAAAACTACGATCGCCAGTTTCGCGGCAAGGTGATGCTGGTCGACGCGCTGGCCAACTCGCTTAACGTGCCGACGGTGAACCTGGGGCTGGCGGTGGGCCTGCCGGATATCGTCGCCACCCTGCAAAAGCTGGGCATCCCCAAAGAGGTGATCAATCCCGTGCCGGCCATGCTGTTGGGGGCCATCAGCCTTACGCCGATGGAAGTGGCGCAGGAATACCAGACCATTGCCAGCGGCGGCAATCGCGCGCCGCTGTCGGCTGTGCGCTCGGTGATAAGCGAGGACGGCAAGGTGCTTTACCAGAGCTTCCCGCAGGCGGAACGCGTGGTGCCGGCTCAGGCGGCATACCTGACGTTATACGGAATGCAGCAGGTGGTGGCGCGCGGCACCTCGCGTTCGCTGGCGGTGAAGTTTCCCAATTTCCATCTGGCCGGTAAAACCGGTACCACCAACGATTTGCGCGACAGCTGGTTTGCCGGCGTGGACGGTAAAGAAGTGACCATCAGTTGGGTCGGGCGCGACAACAACGGCCCGGCGAAGCTGACCGGCGCCAACGGCGCGTTGACCCTCTACCGCCGTTACCTGGAAAACCAGGCGCCGCTGACGCTTAACGTCATCCCGCCGGAGGAGATCAACCAGATGTCCATCGATTATGCCGGTAATTTCGTTTGTAACAGCGACAGCAGCATGCGGGTGATCCCGGTCTGGACCGACAGCCCGCAGGCGCTGTGCCAGGCCAGCCAGGCGGTGGCGCAGCAACCGGCGCAAACGCCGCCCGACCAGCAGCAGTCAGGCCAGCCGCAGCAGCAACAGCCGGAGAGTAGCGACGGCGTCGCGGGCTGGATCAAGGATATGTTCGGCAAATAAATGTCCCGCCGCGGATTGCCCGGGGGCGATAGGTCGCCCCCGGGCATAAACCCGCCGGCGGCCGCAAGCGGTATCCCCGGCAATCCGGCACCGGCGTGGCGTTTTTTTATTCAGCGGCAATCGCCTGGCTTGAATTCCCTTGCAGTCGCCGCAGTCTTCCGCCTATTATTGCTTTTTTGAATAATTATCATTTGCTTTATTGGGCTTATGCAAGATTTCGCGACAGCTTCAGATAACCATTCCTCCGCCACCCAGAATGCGACCTTTGCCTTGCAACGGGTGGAATTTTCGGTACCGGGACGCCTATTGCTCCAGCCGCTGACCTTCACTTTTCCCCAGGGCAAGGTCTGCGGCCTCATCGGTCATAACGGGTCGGGCAAATCCACCCTGCTGAAAATTCTGGGCCGCCATCATCTGGCCAGCGGCGGCGTGGCGCGCCTGAACGATAAACCCCTGGCGGAGTGGGAGAGCAAGGCCTTTGCCCGGCAGGTGGCGTATCTGCCGCAGCAGCTGCCGGCGGCCGAAGGCATGACGGTGCGCGAGCTGGTGGCCCTGGGCCGTTATCCCTGGCACGGCGCGCTGGGCCGTTTCGGCAGCGCCGATCGCCTGCATGTGGAGGATGCCATCGAGGTGGTCGGCCTGCAATCCCTTGCCCACCGGCTGGTGGACAGCCTCTCCGGCGGCGAGCGTCAGCGCGCCTGGCTGGCGATGACCCTGGCGCAGGACAGCCGCTGCCTGCTGCTGGATGAACCCACCTCGGCGCTGGATATCGCCCATCAGGTGGACGTGCTGGCGTTGATAAAACGCATGAGCCAGGAGCGCGGCCTGACGGTTATCGCGGTTTTGCATGATATCAATATGGCGGCACGCTACTGTGATTACCTGGCGGCGCTGCGCGGCGGCGCAATGATTGCCCAGGGATCGCCGCTGGAGCTGATGCGCGGCGAGGTGCTGGAAACCATTTACGGTATTCCGATGGGCATCCTGCCCCATCCGGGCGGCGGCGCGCCGGTGAGCTTTGTGATTTAATGCGGCGTTATCAGCATCAGACCGGCCCGCGCCAAGACCGCGCGTCCCTGGACATCCCGGCAAACGGCGGCTCGCATATCGACGGCGCCCGCCGCCGTTTGCTGACCGCCATGCTGCTGTCGCCCCTGGCCTGGGGTCCGGCGTTCTGGGGGGCCCAGGCCTGGTGTGCGACGGATGCCAGTGCGACGGATAAAGGCGCCACGGACCCGGCGGCAACGGCCGGTTCTGGCCAGGCGAAGTCGTACAAACGCATTATCGCCCTGGAATGGCTGCCGGTGGAGCTGCTGTTCGCCCTTGGCGTGACGCCGCTGGCCGTCGCCGGTAGCCAGGATTACCGGCTATGGGTGCGGGAACCGGTGCTGCCGGCCTCTATTGTCGACGTCGGCCAGCGCACCGAACCCAATTTTGAACTTATCGCCGATCTCCAGCCGGACTTAATCCTCTACTCCCAGGGCTATGGTCCGCGCCCCGAACAACTGCGCGCCATTGCACCGGCCATGGGATTTGGTTTTACCGACGAGCGGGGACGGCCGCTTGCCACCGCGCGCGCCGGGCTGCTGGCCCTGGCGCGGCGCCTGGACAGAATGCCCGCCGCCCAGGCCCATCTGGCGGCTTTTGACCGCGAACTGGCCGAGGCCGGATCCCGGCTGGCGTCATATCGCCGCCAGCCCCTGCTGATGTTTTCCCTTATGGACGACCGCCACGCCCTTATTATCGGCGGCACCAGTTTATTCGGCCAGGTAATGGACCAACTGGCGATAGCCAACGTCTGGCAGGGAGAAAATAATTTCTGGGGCACCGCGGTGGTGGGCATTGAACGCTTGGCGACGTTGCCCCTGGCGCGGGCCATTTGCCTGGACCACGGCGATGCGGCATTAACGTCGCGCGTGGCCGCCACGCCCCTGTGGCAGGCCATTCCCTTTGTGCGCCGGAAAATGTTGCGCACCGTGCCGGCCATCTGGATTTATGGCGCGACCCTGTCCGCCCTGCGCTTTTGCCGCATGCTGCAACAGGTGGAAGAACAGTGGTGAGGCGATGAACCGCGCCGGCGGATTTATTTGGCTGCTCGCGCTGGCGCTGGGCGCGCTGGCGCTCAGCGGGCATAACGCGCTGCAGGTGCTGCCGGGCCGGCTATGGATCGGGGCGCTGTGGCGGCCCGATATGCTGGATATCCGCCAGGTCATTTTCCATTACAGCACCTTGCCGCGCCTGGCGATAGCGCCGCTGGTGGGCGCCGGGCTGGCGCTGGCCGGCGTGCTGTTCCAGCAGGTGCTGCGCAATCCGCTGGCGGAACCATCGACCCTCGGGGTAGCCAGCGGCGCGCAGTTGGGAATAACCGTAACCACGCTGTGGCTGTTGCCTGGCGGACAAATGGCCCAGCAACTGGCCGCGTTGCTGGGCGCGCTGGTCATCGGCGCGCTGGTATTCGGCGTGGCCTGGGGCAAGCGCATGTCGCCGGTGACCCTGATCCTGGCGGGCCTGGTGCTTAGCCTGTACTGCAGCGCCGTCAATAGCCTGCTGGCCATTTTCCACTATCAGCAATTGGAAAACCTGTTTTTATGGAGCAGCGGGGCGCTCAACCAGCAGGACTGGCATCAGGTATGGTTCCTGCTGCCGCGGCTGGGGCTGGGGCTGTTGCTGGCCTTGCTGCTGATTCGTCCCATGACCTTGCTGGGCGTGGATGATGCCGTGGCGCGCAATCTGGGTCTGGGGCTGTCCAGCGCCCGTCTGGCGGCGCTGGCATTGGCCATCGTGCTCAGCGCGCTGCTGGTTAACGCGGTGGGGGTGGTGGGCTTTATCGGCCTGTTCGCGCCGCTGCTGGCGAAATTGCTCGGCGCCCGGCGTCTGTTGCCGCGCCTGCTGCTGGCTCCGCTTATCGGCGCGCTGCTGCTGTGGTTTACCGATCAGGTCATGGTCTGGCTGTCGCAGGTGTGGCGGGATGTGCCCACCGGCGCGGCCACCGCGCTGATTGGCGCGCCGATCCTGCTCTGGCTGCTGCCCCGGCTGCGCCATGCCGTGGCGCCTGCCGCGGCGGACCCTACAGGCGCGTCTCGTCCGGAGCGCGCCGGCGCCGCGCTGTGGGCCGCGGGCGGGTTGGTGCTGCTGCTGATCGGCGTGTGCGTGGCGCTGGCGTTGGGCCGCAACAGCCTGGGATGGTCCTGGGCCGGCGGCGATGAGCTGCTGCGCCTGCTGCCCTGGCGCTGGCCGCGTACGCTGGCGGCGCTAAGCGCCGGGGTCATGCTGGCCGCCGCCGGTACCCTTATCCAGAAGCTGACCGCCAATCCCATGGGCAGTCCGGAAGTGCTCGGCATCAGCGCCGGCGCGGCTTCCGCGGTGGTGTTGATGATGTTTTGGCTGCCGGGGGATGTCTTTATCTGGCTGCTGCCGGCGGGCAGCCTGGGGGCGGCGTTGACGCTGGCCGCCATCCTGCTGGTGGCGGGGCGGCGGCATTTTTCCACCCAGCGTATGCTGCTGGCGGGCATCGCCCTGGGCACCGCCTTTACCACGCTGGTGACCCTGCTGCTGGCCAGCGGCGATCCGCGTCTCGGCGGCCTGCTGACCTGGATTTCCGGTTCGACCTATGGCGTGCGCCCGTCACAGGCGATAACCAGCGCGGCGACGGCGCTGGTCCTGTTGCTGCTGGTGCCCGGGTGCCGCCGCTGGCTTGACGTGCTGCCGCTGGGCGGGGAAACCGCGCGATCGCTGGGCCTGCCGCTGGCGCGCGCCCGGCTGGTTATCCTGCTGCTGGCGGCGGTGCTGACCGCCGGCGCTACGCTGACCGTCGGCCCGTTAAGTTTTATCGGCCTGATGGCGCCGCATATGGCGCGGATGCTCGGCTTTCGCCGGGCGATGCCGCAACTGGTGATGGCCGCGCTGTTGGGGGCGATGCTGATGCTGCTGGCCGACTGGGCCGGGAGAATGGTGATGTTTCCCAACCAGATCCCGGCGGGGCTGCTGGCGACCTTTATCGGCGCGCCGTATTTTATCGTGCTGCTGCGCCGGCAGGGACGCTGATGTATAGGGATGATATGCCGCGCCGGGATGGACGATAGCCGGGCGGCATGGCCGGCGCCGGAGTCGTCCCCGCGCCAGGGGCGGCAGGCGCCAAAGCCATGCCGCCGCCCGCACTACCGCCGCCATCGGCGGCCGGGACCGATTACAGCCGGGCGAAGCTGCGCCGGGCGGCGGCGATCGTCTGCTCCAGATCGTCGTCGCCGTGGGCCAGCGACATAAACCCGGCCTCAAAGGCCGACGGCGCCAGGTAGATCCCCTCGTCGAGCATCATATGGAAAAAGCGTTTAAACCGCTCGACATCGCAGGCCATCACATGCTGATAGCAGGTGACGGCGGGCGCGTCGGTAAAGAAGATGCCGAACATGCCGCCGACGTGATTCACCACCAGCGGAATATTTTCCGCATGCGCCGCCGCCAGCAATTCCCGCGCCAGGCGATCGGTCCGTTCGGTCAGGGCCGGATAAACGCCGGGCCGTGAAATTTCGGTCAGGCAGGCGAAACCGGCGGCCATGGCAATCGGATTGCCCGACAGCGTGCCGGCCTGG
Organism: Acerihabitans sp.; assembly: GCF_036398755.1. Lineage (NCBI taxonomy): Bacteria > Pseudomonadati > Pseudomonadota > Gammaproteobacteria > Enterobacterales > Pectobacteriaceae > Acerihabitans > Acerihabitans sp. Next base: position 12,901 of record NZ_DASWOM010000114.1, read on the forward strand.
TAAACCGGACCGGTGGGCGCCAGCGCCTGCATCACCTCGCGCCGCCCGCCGAACGCCCCCACCGGCATGCCGCCGCCGATGATTTTGCCCAGGCAGGTCAGGTCCGGCACCACGCCGTAATAGGACTGGGCGCCCGCCAGCGCCACCCGAAAGCCGGTCATCACTTCATCGATAATCAGCAGCGCGCCGAACTCATCGCACAGGGCGCGCAGGCCGGGCAGGAACGCCGGCAGCGGCGGAACGCAGTTCATATTGCCGGCCACCGGCTCGACGATAACGCAGGCTATTTCCCGCGGGTACAGCTCGAACACCTGCCGCACCGTATCCAGATCGTTAAAGGTGGCGGTCAGGGTATGTTTGGCGAAGTCCGCCGGCACGCCGGGGGAGCTGGGCTGGCCGAGGGTCAGCGCGCCGGAGCCGGCCTTGACCAGCAGGCCGTCGGCGTGGCCGTGATAGCAGCCTTCGAACTTGATGATTTTATCGCGCCCGGTATAGCCGCGCGCCAGGCGAATGGCGCTCATGGTGGCCTCGGTGCCGGAATTGACCATGCGCACCATATCCATGGACGGCACCAGCGCGGTCACCAGGGCGGCCATCCTGACCTCTATTTCCGTCGGGGCGCCAAAGCTCAGGCCGCGCCCGACCGCCTCGATAACCGCCTCGCGAATCGCCGGATGGTTATGGCCCAGTACCATGGGGCCCCAGGAACCGACATAATCGATATAGGCTTTGCCGTCCACATCATACAGCCTGGCGCCGTCCGCCCGTTCGATAAACAGCGGCGTGCCGCCGACGCCGTTGAACGCGCGCACCGGAGAATTGACCCCGCCGGGGATAAGCTTTTGCGCCTGGGCATACAGCGTTTCGGAATGACTCATGAATCGGCTCCTGAAGGGAAAAATAAAACCTTGACCCCGATAGTGTAATAAACTGGCCGGCAATATGACATCTTTGTCGGCGACAAAGACGCAAACGCGCGGCGTGCCGGGCCCACCGCGCGATCGCACTTAGCGGTAAACAAAATATCGCCAACGCGCAATACTTGAACGTAATTGACGAGTAGCGGATAATGAATGTTCACATCGGGTTGGTGGCTTAAGCCCGATGACCTTGGTTGGGAGCAGAATTCTGGAGTAGAGTAATGAGTGAAACTGCGGTACTGCCACTACAATTCACCGACTCAGCGGCGAAAAAAGTGAAGCATCTGATTGCGGATGAAGAGAACCCGAACCTGAAGCTGCGGGTCTATATCACCGGCGGTGGCTGTAGCGGCTTCCAATATGGTTTTACCTTTGACGATAAGATCAACGAAGACGATTTAACCATTGAAAAACAGGGCGTTGCATTAGTGGTGGATCCCATGAGCCTGCAATACCTGATCGGCGGTTCGGTGGATTACACCGAAGGGCTCGAAGGGTCGCGTTTTGTCGTTACCAACCCCAATGCCAAGACCACCTGCGGCTGCGGGTCGTCGTTCAGCATCTGATTCCCGGGCGGAACAGGCTGCCAATGTTACCGGTACGGCATGCCGCGCCGGTATTTTTATGCGCGTAATTTACCCTGGCGCCGATAGCGGCGCCAAAGGCCCGTCGTCCCGCGGGTCGTGGCTGTCGATGCCCTGCTCGTCGATATTACTCCTTGCCTTCCAGTTCAAACGTCGGCAGTTTCAGATGCCAGCGGATCGCCGCCAGCCGGATGCCAAGCGTAATCGCCATGCCCAATACCGACGCGTGCTGGGCGTCGACATGAAAGACGTGGAAGGCGGTGGTATGCGCGATGCCGCCGATAATGCAGGCGGTGGCGTAGATCTCGGTACGCAGGATCATCGGGATCTCCCGCGCCAGCACGTCGCGGATGATGCCGCCGCCCACGCCGGTAATCACCCCCATGCACACCGCTATCAACGGACCGGTGCCGCTGGCGAACGCCTTGTTGACGCCGATGCCGACAAACACCGCCAGGCCGATGGCGTCCAGCACCGGCAGGATCCATTTTGGCAATTGCCGGGGTTGCCTTATCACCAGTATGGCGACCAGACAGGTGACCATCGCCACCACCAGATCGGTGGGATCGCGCACCCAGAACACCGGCCCGCTATTCAGCGCCATATCCCGAATGGTGCCGCCGCCCACCGCGGTAACCACCCCCAGCACCAGCACCCCGAACGGATCCATGCGCAACTTGCCGGCCAACAGCACGCCGGACACGGCGAATACCGCCGTGCCAAGCACATCGAGAAAACCCAACATCACTGCGCTCCTGTATCAATACGCCGTATACGGCGGGCACCTCAATACACCCCGACCTCAGTGCGCTTTCGTGATGGACATATCCGCCAACTGTTGGCACAAGGCCTGCGCCGCCAGCAAAATGCGCGGCCCGCTGCGGTTAAACCAATCTTCGTTAAGCGCGATAACCGGCACCGCCAGCTGCGGCTGCCAGAAGTCCCTGATGGCGGTGATGCGCTCAGGGTCGCCGGCGACCACGATCACCTGCGGCTTACGGCTTAGCACCTGTTCGCGGCCTACCTGTGGCCAGGGCACCGGGCTGTCGGCAAAAATATTATGCGCCCCGCACAGCGCCAGGACCTGGCTTTGCAGCGTCTGTTTGCCGGCGGTAAACAGCGGCTGGACGCCAAATTGCATAAATACCCGCGCCGGCGCATTGCCGGCGTAGCGGCGTTTCAGGTCCGCCGCCTGCTGGCGCACGGCGCGCGCCGCCTGATGAGCCTGCTCGGGATGGGGGCTGTAGCGCGCCAGGCCATCAAGGGCGCGCGCCATATCCTCCACGCTCAGCGGATCGATATAGACAATGGGGATACCGAAGGCGGCCAACTGGTCCAGCTCACGCTGCGGGTTGCCGCCGCGCCATGCCAGGATAAGGTCCGGCTTCAGCGCCAGCACCCGCTCGACGTTGATGCCTTGCCAGGAGGCAACCTGCTCAAGCTTGCGCGCGGCCGGGGGATAATCAGACCAGCTGCTCGCCGCCACCATCACCTCGCCCATGCCCGCGGCATAGGCCATTTCGGTGGCATGGGGCGCCAGGCTGACCACCCGGTGGACCGCCCAGGCCGGCGGGGCGGTAAACAGCGCCAGCAGCAACAGCCATCCCCGCGCCGCCCTGCGGGTCGACATTACTGCCGCTGTCCGGCCAGGCTTTGCAGCATGGCCGCCACCACACGGCTGGACTGTTCGGCCGCCACAGTCAAAAACTCGTCGAAGCTCAGATGGGACGCCTGGTCCGCCACATCGGAAATAGCGCGCACCACCACGAAGGGCACCGCGAACTGATGGCACACATGGGCAATGGCCGTGGCCTCCATTTCCACCGCAACGGCCTGGGGGAACAGGGCGCGGATACGGTTCAGCGGCTCCGCGCCGTTGATAAACGCATCCCCGCTGACCACCAGGCCGCGCACGGCGTGCTGATCCAACCGGCCGATGCAGCTTTCCGCCAGGGCGATCAGGGCCGCGTCCGCCGCGAAGGCCGCCGGGCACTGCGCCATTTGTCCCGGCTCGTAACCGAAGGCGGTAACATCCACATCGTGATAACGGACTTCGGTGGAGACGACGATATCCCCGACGCTTAGGGATGAGGCCAGGCCGCCCGCGGAGCCGGTATTGATCACGTTATCGGGATGAAAATGATCCAGTAGCAGCGTGGCGCCCAGCGCGGCTGAAACCTTGCCGATACCGGATTTCACCAACGCCACCTCGACGCCATGGAGCCGGCCGCTGTAAATTTCGCATCCCGCCTGCCGCCAGGTGGTGCGACTATCCATCTGGTCGCGCAGCAGCGACACTTCCTGTTCCATCGCGCCGATAATGCCAACTCTCATCTGGTTGTCCTTCTGGTTGAGAAACAGTTGATAATAAATAGTGAATAGTAAACTGGCCGTTTAACCGGCGCCGCCATTCTATCACGGCTGCGGCCCGGAAATAATGACCGCCGCTGTTGCATTTAGCGGCGGGTATGGGTATCACGGTATAAGAAATCATCCCGGGGAACATGATGTCCGTAATCGACTTTAGCAAGAAGCTCAGTTTTCAGCGCCCGTTTAGTCAGCCCATCGTCGCCGAGGATGAATATAGCGTCATCCGCCAGTTTGAAAGCGATCGCGGGCGGATTATCAATTCCGCCGCCATTCGCCGCCTGCAGCAAAAAACCCAGGTTTTTCCCCTGGAGCGCAACGCGGCGGTGCGCTCCAGGCTGACCCACTCCATGGAGGTGCAGCAGGTCGGGCGGCATATCGTCAAAGAGGTCTTTCACCAGCTCAAGCGCGAGCAGCGCATCGCGCCGCTGGGGCTGGAACTGCTGGAGGCGCCGTTTGAAAGCATCGTGGAAATGGCCTGCCTGATGCATGATATCGGCAATCCTCCGTTCGGCCATTTCGGCGAGGCGGCCATCAACGACTGGTTCGGCCAGCGTCTGGACATCGCCGGCCTGGGCAACGAGGCCCAGGGCAACGATCGTTGCCGGGTGGAGGTGCTGCGCCTGCGCGCCGGCGAGAACGACGATAACGCGCTGCGCAGCCGTATCCGGCTCGATCTGTGTCATTTCGAAGGCAATGCCCAGGCCATCCGCATGGTGCATAGCCTGCTGAAGCTCAACCTGACTTATGCCCAGGTGGGCTGTATCCTCAAATACACCCGTCCGGCCTATTGGCGCGGCGCGATACCGGCCGAGTTTAGCTACCTGATGAAAAAACCGGGCTACTACCTGGCCGAGGAAGAGTATGTCAAAGCGTTGCGCGAGCAGCTGGCGCTGGGGGAATTCCATCGCTTTCCGCTGACCTACATCATGGAAGCCGCCGACGATATTTCCTACTGCATCGCCGATCTGGAAGATGCGGTGGAAAAAAAGATCTTTACCGTCGAGCAGCTTTATAACTACCTGCAACAAGAATGGGGCAGGGTGGATAAAGGCGATTTATTTGAAAAAGTGGTCGGCCAGGCGTTTGATAAGATAATGCGCAACCAGGGACTGCGCAGCGGCGATCAGTTTTTTATGTATTTACGGGTAAATACCGTGGCGCGTCTGGTGCCCCATGCGGCGAAGCGGTTTCTCGACAATCTGTCGCCGATATTCGAAGGCTGTTTTAACCAGGCGCTGCTGGAGGACTCCAGCCCGGCTTACCGGTTATTGAAAATATTCAAAGGCGTGGCCTTTAAACACGTGTTCAACCATCCGGAGGTGGAACAGCTGGAATTACAGGGCTACCGGGTCATCAGCGGCCTGCTTGAAATCTACAATCCCTTGCTGGAAATGCCGCTGGCGGCGTTTCGCGAGCTGGCGGCGCAGGATTACCACCGGGATTACATGATCCCCACCCGCCTGTTTCATAAACTTTCCACCAAACATCGCCTGGCTTATGGTGAAGCGGTAGCGCAATTAAATCGCTATCCACCGCGCCAGCAGCCCATGATGGAATTTTATTATCGGGCGAGATTAATTCAGGACTATATTAGTGGCATGACCGACCTGTATGCCTGGGACGAATATCGACGTTTAATGGCGGCGGAGTAAAAGACGGATAACGCAGCTTTTGTAAATAAGTCCAACACTTTTTTACTATTATGGTTTTTTTGCAAATGAACTTCGGGTTATTTGATTAATCTCACAGATACGACCACAGCTATGGGTCCGCATCATTACCTGATTCTTACAGTTGAGATAATGTTAAATGAAAAAAACTCCTTTGGTCCTGAGTGCGCTGGCATTGTGTCTGGGTGTGGCGCTGGCGCCGCTTTCGTCGGTCGCGGCGGAAACCGCCTCGACCAACCAGCAGCTTCCCAGCCTGGCGCCGATGCTGGAAAAAGTGATGCCCTCGGTGGTCAGCATCAGTGTTGAAGGCAGCGCCGCCGTCAGTTCGGCGCGCGTGCCGGATCAGTTACAGCAGTTCTTCGGCCAGGACTCCCCGCTGTGCCAGGAGGGTTCGCCCTTCCAGGCGTCGCCTTTGTGCCAGGGCGGCGGTGAGGGCGGCGGCGCTGAAGGCGACGGCAATACCCCGCCGGCCAAGGAGAAGTTCATGGCGCTGGGGGCGGGCGTGATTATTGATGCCCAGAAAGGCTATGTGGTCACCAACAACCATGTGGTTAACGACGCCACAAAAATCCAGGTACAGCTGTATGACGGGCGCAGGTTCGACGCCAAGATCATCGGCCGCGATCCCCGCTCCGATCTGGCCCTGGTGCAACTGATCGAGTTTAAAAACCTGACCGCCATTAAAATGGCCGATTCGGACCAGCTGCGGGTCGGCGACTACACCGTGGCCATCGGCAATCCCTACGGGCTGGGGGAAACCGCCACCTCGGGCATCGTGTCCGCGCTGGGGCGCAGCGGGCTGAATATCGAAAACTATGAAAACTTTATCCAGACCGACGCCGCCATCAACCGCGGCAACTCAGGCGGCGCGTTGGTTAACCTTAACGGTGAGCTGATTGGCATCAATACCGCCATATTGGCCCCGGACGGCGGCAATATCGGCATCGGTTTCGCCATACCCAGCAATATGGTGAAAAACCTGACGGCGCAGCTGGTGGAATACGGCCAGGTCAGGCGTGGCGAAATCGGCATCCTTGGCACCGAACTCAACTCGGAGCTGGCCAAGGCGATGAAAGTCGACGCCCAGCGCGGCGCCTTTGTCAGCCAGGTGTTGCCTAAATCCGCCGCCGAGAAGGCCGGGGTGAAAGCCGGCGACGTCATTGTCACCATGAACGGCCGGCCGATAAACAGCTTCGCCGCATTCCGCGCGGATGTCAGTTCGCAGCCGGTCGGCACCAAGGTCCAGCTTGGCCTGCTGCGCGACGGCAAGCCGGTGAACGTCGAGGTGATCCTCGAGCAGAGCTCGCAGCCGCAGCTTGATTCCGGCAATGTCTTTACCGGCATCGAAGGGGCGGAGCTCAGCAACCTGGACACCGGCGGCCAGAAGGGCGTTAAGGTGGACAATGTCAAGGCGGGCAGCACCGCGGCGAAAGTCGGCCTGAAGAAAGGCGATATTATTCTGGGTGTTAACCAGCAGCCGGTGCAGAATATCGGCGAACTGCGGAAAATCCTCGATACCAAACCGCCGGTACTGGCATTAAACGTCAAACGCGGCGACACCTCGCTTTACCTGCTGGCGCAGTAGTCCTTTGCCATCGGCGCGGCTCACAGGGATGTGGGCCATGCCCACCCCCGATTTCCCGGAAGAATGTGATATCCCGCACAAAATAAGTGAGTAAGATCACGCTTTGTGCCATTGCACAATGTATGAGCGCCCAGCAGCGGGTATAATAGGGCAAAGGGCTTAACACAACCGAGGCGGGGATGGCAACGTATCATCTTGATGCGAAATTGGCGCAAGAAATTGTGGCAAGAACGATGCAGATTATCGACAGTAACATCAACGTGATGGATGCGCGTGGCCGGATTATCGGCAGTGGCGACGAAGAACGCGTCGGCGAGCTGCATGAAGGCGCCTTGCTAGCCTTGTCCCAGGCCCGGGTGGTGGATATTGACGACGGCGTGGCCCGGCATTTGCACGGCGTGCGGCCCGGTATCAACCTGCCGCTGAAAATCGACGGCAATATCGTCGGCGTTATCGGCCTGACCGGCAACCCCAGCCAGCTGCGGCAATTTGGCGAACTGGTCTGCATGACGGCGGAGATGATGCTGGAGCAGGCGCGTTTGCTGCATATGCTGGCGCAGGACAGCCGCCTGCGCGAGGAGCTGGTGCTGAATCTCATCCGCGCCGAGGAAGTCACGCCGGCGCTGATCGAATGGGCCCAGCGGCTGGGCATTGATATCAACCAGCCGCGGGTTGCGGCGGTGGTGGAGGTGGACAGCGGCCAATTCGGCGTGGACAGCGCCATGGCGGAATTGCAGCAATTACAAACGCTGCTGACCACGCCCGAGCGCGATAACCTGATTGCCATCGTTTCGCTCACGGAAATGGTGGTGCTGAAACCCGCGCTGAACAGCCACGGGCGCTGGGACGCGGAAGAACATCGCCGGCGGGTGGATACGCTGTTTTCACGCATGACCGAAAGCAGCCGCCTGCGGGTGCGCATCGCCCTGGGTAACTTTTTCCCGGGCGCCGGCGGCATCGCCCGTTCCTGGCGCACCGCGCGCACCACCATGTCGGTGGGCAAGCAGCGGCTGCCGGAGCAGCGCCGCTACTTTTATCCCGATCTGATGCTGCCGGTATTGCTCGACAGCCTGCGCGGCGGCTGGCAGGCCAGTGAACTGGTGCGCCCGCTGGCAAAACTCAAGGCCATGGACAACAACGGCCTGCTGCGCCGCACGCTGATCGCCTGGTTTCGCCATAATGTCCAGCCCACGCCCACCTCCAAGGCGCTGTTTATCCACCGCAACACCCTGGAATACCGCCTCAACCGCATCTCGGAGATGACCGGCCTGGATCTGGCCAACTTCGACGACCGGCTGCTGCTCTACATCGCGCTGCAACTGGATGACGAAGCCTGATTTCCATCATGGCAGCCTGCTTGGCCGCCGATAGGCGGTGAGCACGGCGCGCCGCGCCCACCATCATGATGTTAGCGCACCATGGCCGGCCGTTTCCGGTCAAAGGTCCAGCCGGGAATCAAATACTGCATGGCCTGCGCGTCGTTACGCGCCCCGGACGGCATGTGCTTATACAGCTCATGTTGTTTTTCGAGCTGCGCCATATCGATTTCCACCCCCAGCCCCGGTTTACCGTTGAGTTTGATCGCCCCGTCGACGATTTGCAGCGGCTCTTTGGTCAGGTGCTCGCCTTCCTGCCAGATCCAATGGGTATCCAGCGCGGTGGGCTTGCCCGGCGCGGCGGCGCCCACATGGATAAACATCGCCAGCGAAATATCAAAATGGTTATTGGAATGGCAGCCCCAGGTCAGGCCCCATTCATCGCACAGCTGCGCCACGCGGATGGCGCCCCGCAGGGTCCAGAAATGCGGGTCGGCCAGCGGAATATCAATGGCGTTAAGCTGCACGGCGTGGTTAAGCTCGCGCCAGTTGGTGGCAATCATATTGGTCGCCACCGGCAGCCCGGTGGCGCGCTTGAATTCCGCCATCACCTCGCGCCCGGAAAAGCCCTGCTCGGCGCCGCAGGGATCCTCGGCATAGGCCAGCACGCCGCGCATATCCTTACACAGATCGATGGCCTCGTTAAGCGACCACGCGCCGTTGGGGTCGATGGTAATGCGCGCGTCCGGGAACCGCTTGGCCAGCGCCGTTACGGTCTCAATCTCGCTGGCGCCGGCCAGCACACCGCCCTTGAGTTTGAAATCCTTGAAACCATAACGATCCTGCGCGGCCTCCGCCTGGCGCACCAGGGCTTCGGTGGTCATGGCCGTTTCGCGCCGCAGCCGGTACCAGTCATGGGACGCCCGGCCCGGACCGGCCTGATAAGGCAGGTCGGTCAGAGTTCTGTCGCCGACATAAAACAAATACCCCAGCACCGGCACGCTGTCGCGCTGTTTGCCCGGGCCGAGCAGTTCCGCTACCGGCACGCCAAGGTGCTGGCCCATCAAATCCAGCAGCGCCGCCTCAAGGGCGGCCACCGCATTGACCCGCAGCTCAAAGGTCCAGGCGCCCTGGGCGAAGGAATCAAAATCGTTGCTGACATGCCCCTGGTGTACGTCGTGCACTATGCGGTTAAGCGTCGCCAACGGCTGGCCCACGACCCGTTGCCTGGCCTCCAGCAGCGTGTTGAGAATCACGTCGCCGCCCGGCGCCTCGCCGACGCCGGTATGCCCGGCGTTATCGGTGAGGATGACAATGTTGCGGGTAAAATAGGCGCCGTGGGCGCCGCCGATATTCATCAGCATACTGTCATGGCCCGCAACCGGCACCACCTGCATGGCGGTCACCGTTGGCGCGCCGGAAAAATCACTGTGCTCCATTACCTTCTCCTGCTGTTGCAAACTGCTATGTCAAAGAAAATTTCACGCCGTCAACGGCTTAAGCACCAGGCGTTGAATCTTGCCCACGATAAACAGATAACTCAATATCACCACCAGGCCGTTGGCGGCGACGTAAATCAGCGCGCCGTCGAAGGATCCGGTTTTATTGAGGATATAACCGATGACAATCGGCGTGGTGATGGCGCCGATTTGCGTTACCAGGTTAAGCACGCCGCCGCTCAGGCCGACAATCTCTTTCGGCGCGGTGTCCGCGTTGACCGTCCAGCCCAGCGCGCCGATGCCTTTGCCGAAGAACGCCAGCGACATGGCCGCCACCACCACCACATCCGAGGTGGTATAGTTGCAAATCACCATGCTGGTACACATCAGCATGCCGAGAATGATCGGCGTCTTGCGCGCCACCGACAGGGAGAACCCCTTGTTAAGCAGGTAATCGGAGAAAATACCGCCGAGCACGCCGCCGATACAACCGCAGATTGCCGGTAGCGCCGCGACAAAACCGGCCTGGAGGATCGACATGCCCCGTCCCTTCACCAGGTAAATCGGAAACCACGAGAGGAAAAACCAGGTAATGGCGTTAACGCAGTAGTTGGCCAGATAGATACCCAGCAGCATCCGGCTGGACAGCAACTGCTTGATATATCCCATTTGCGGACCGGCGTCTTTTTTGTTGTTGACCGCCGCGTTGTCCATGTCCACCAGGGCGCCGCCGGCGCGTAGATAGTCCAGCTCTTGCTTGCTCACCTTAGGATGGTCAAGCGGACTGTACATGGTCTTGTACCAGACCAGCGACAACACCACGCCCACCACGCCCATCACGATAAACACATATTCCCAGCTCACTTCCTGGGTTATCCATCCCAACAGCGGGTTGAATATCACCAGCGCGGCGTACTGGGAAATATTGAATATGGCCGAGGCGGTGCCGCGCTCCCTGACCGGGAACCAGGCGGAGACGATTCTGCTGTTGGCCGGCATCACCGGCGCCTCGGCGAAGCCGACCATAAAGCGCAGCAGGAACAGCATCATCGCCGCGGAGGCGAAGTAGAGTACAAACCCCTGCATAAAGGTGAATATCGACCAGATCAAAATGGCGATGCCGTAAATCAGTTTTGATCCAAATCGATCCAGCAGCCAGCCGCCCGGCAGCTGCGCCAGGGTATAAGCCCAGCCGAACGCCGAGAAAATATAGCCCATTTGCAGCGGATCCAGCCCTAGATCGGAGGCGACGTGCGGGCCGGCGATGGACAGTGTGGAACGGTCGGCATAGTTAACCGTACTGATGATAAACAAAATTGCCAAGATCCAAAACCTGGAGCGGGTTTTGTGGGTGGCGACGGAAATTGAGTTTTCAGCCATGATTCCTCTTCCCGGTTGGGGAAAGCGATCGGAAGATCGGGTACGTAAGTAAGGCGCCCCACGTTGCTTTAATGATGGTCTTGTTATGGTAGCGCTGTCATTTTGCCGCCGGTAATATCTGGCTCGCCTGGGCAAAAGCAGAGTATAAGGGGTGGGACATGGCCGCACATTGTGCTGATGACTGAATGAAATGCGGCAAAACATAAAGTTTTGTGGCGGAAGTACAGGGTAATGTGACCGGCGTCGGGTATCAACAGGGTTTTGTGACCGGCATAACATATTTATGCCCTGTGGCGCGGCGAACCGCCGACATCGCCGTTTTTAACGCCGGCGATTGCTATTTTAATCATTCCAAGACTCAGCTCACATAAAAATAATCCTGATCGGTGAGCTCTGTCACGGCAAGGCCGGCTTAGCGGTTATTTTTGTCCAGATTAACCGCCAAGGATTATGCATACGCATAATGTCAGGGGCGCGCCATGACGTTATAGTCATTAGCGTCTGCCTTTGCGACGGATTCCCGTCCCCCTATGTTGTGCATCTAGCCAAGGAAAGAGTATGACTCCTGTTATCACCACCATGAAAGTCATTCCGGTTGCCGGCCATGACAGTATGTTGCTTAATCTCAGCGGCGCCCATGGCCCGTTTTTTACCCGTAATATTGTTATTCTCACCGACAACGCCGGCCATACCGGGGTGGGTGAAATTCCCGGCGGGGAAAAAATACGCCGCACGCTGGAGGAAGCCGCCGCGCAGGTGGTGGGCCAGGCGCTGGGCCAGTATAAAAACGTCATGAGCGCCGTGCGCCGGCAATACGCCGACCGGGATGCCGGCGGCCGTGGCCAGCAGACGTTCGATCTGCGTACCACCATCCATGTCGTCACCGGCATCGAGGCGGCGATGCTCGATCTGCTGGGCCAGTTTCTGGACGTGCCGGTGGCGGCGCTGCTGGGCGAGGGGCAACAGCGCGACGAAGTGGAGATGCTCGGTTACCTGTTTTATATCGGCGATCGCCTGCGTACCGATTTACCCTACCGCGACCAGGCGGATGATGCCTGCGACTGGTATCGCCTGCGCCACGAAAAGGCGCTGACGCCACAGGCGGTGGTGCGCCTGGCCGAGTCCGCTTATGAAAAATACGGATTTAACGATTTCAAGCTCAAGGGCGGCGTGCTGGCCGGCCAGGAGGAGGCCGAGGCGGTTACCGCGCTTGCGGCGCGTTTCCCCCAGGCGCGCATCACCCTGGATCCGAACGGCGCCTGGTCGCTGGCCGAGGCCATCGTTCTGGGTAAACGGCTGCGCGGCGTGCTGGCCTATGCCGAGGATCCCTGCGGCGCCGAGCAGGGCTTTTCCGGGCGCGAGGTGATGGCGGAGTTCAAGCGCGCCACCGGCCTGCCCACCGCCACCAACATGATCGCCACCGACTGGCGCCAGATGGGACATACCCTGGCGCTGCAATCGGTGGATATCCCGCTGGCCGATCCGCATTTCTGGACCATGCAGGGCTCGGTGCGGGTCGCGCAGCTCTGCCATGAATGGGGCCTGACCTGGGGATCGCATTCCAATAATCATTTTGATATTTCGCTGGCGATGTTTACCCATGTGGCCGCGGCCGCGCCGGGAAAGATTACCGCCATCGATACCCACTGGATCTGGCAGGAGGGAGACCAGCGTCTGACCAAAGAACCGCTGCGTATCGTCGGCGGCAAAGTCAAGGTACCGGAAAAACCGGGGCTGGGCGTGGAGCTGGATATGGAGCAGGTCATGAAAGGCCATGCGCTCTATCAACAGCACGGCCTGGGCGCGCGGGACGACGGCATGGCGATGCAATACCTGATCCCCGACTGGCGGTTCGACCCCAAACGGCCGGCCTTGGTGCGTTAACCCGGGGCGCGGCGCAAAAAAAAAGGCCGGGAGTTATCCCGGCCAAGCTATCAAAGTTCATTCATACATATCAAAGGGTGGTTCGGTGGTAGTGGTAATTCGGTGGTGGCGGCAATCAGGTCACCGGCGCCGGGTTGAATACCGACAGGGCGTTATGAATGCCCCATTGATCGGACCAGGTTTTTTTGCGGCCGCTGGCGATATCCAGGATCAGTTCAAACAATAGCCAACCCACGTCTTCAATGGTCGCCCGGCCGGTGGCGATGGATCCGGCGCTGATATCCATCAAATCAAACCAGCGATCGGCCAGCGCGTCGCGCGTCGCCATCTTGATGACCGGCACGGCAACCAAACCGTAAGGCGTACCGCGGCCGGTGGTAAATACCTGGATGGTAATGCCGGAGGCCAACTGCTGGGTACCGCAAATAAAATCACTGGCGGGAGTGGCGGCGAAAATCAGACCCTTTTTCGTCGGACGCTGGCCGGGGGAGAGTACTTCCACAATGGCGCTGGTGCCCGATTTTGCAATGGATCCGAGCGATTTTTCCACGATGTTGGCCAAACCGCCTTTTTTATTACCCGGGGTGGTATTGGCGCTGCGATCGCTTTTACCATCGTCCAGGTAGTTATCATACCAAGCCATTTCCTCCAGCATCCGGCGTCCCACCTGCTCGTCAGCCGCCCGCGGCGTCAGAAGATGGATGGCGTCGCGTACTTCGGTGACTTCGGAAAACATCACCGTGGCGCCGCAGCGCACCAGCAGATCGGAGGCAAAACCCACCGCCGGATTGGCGGTAACGCCTGAGAACGCATCGCTGCCGCCGCACTGCGTGCCCACCACCAGATCGGATACCGGGCAGGTTTGGCGCTGACGGGAATTCAGACGGCGCAAATGATCTTCCGCCACCTGCAAAATATCATCCACCATGGACTTAAAGCCCACATGCTTCTCGTCCTGTAACCGGGTGATGCTCACGCCCGGGCGCTCCACCGCGATGGGAACCTGATCATCGGTACCGGCCAGCAGGCGTTCCGGCGGCAATTTTTCGCAGCCCAAGCCGATCACCATGATTTCGCCGCCGAAATTGGGGTTCAGGGCGATGTTATGGATGGTGCGAATCGGCACCACCGCGGCGGGCGCGTTAATGGCCACGCCGCAGCCGTACAAATGGCTGAGTCCCACCACGCCGTCGACGTTCGGGTATTTTGGCAACAGATCGCGTTCAATCAGTTTTACCACGTATTCAACCACGCCGGCCACGCACTGTACGCTGGTGGTGATGCCCAGCAGGTTTTTGGTGCCCACGCTGCCGTCGGGATTGCGGTAACCTTCGAAGGTATACCCTTCCAGCGGCGGCAGTACCGGCGGCACCTTGGTGGCCAGCGGCAGGGTCTCCAGCGCCGGCGCCTTGGGCATTTCGACCAGCGATTCATCTATCCAGCTGCCCAGTTTGATATCACGCATGGCGTAACCAATCACTTCGCCATAACGTATGATATCGCCGCCGGTCGGGATATCGCGCAACGCGACTTTGTGTCCTTGCGGGACATGCTCAATTAACGTCAGGCCGTCCGAAAATCGGGTGCCGGCCGGTAAGCCATTGTTGTTCACGATAATCGCGACGTTATCGTCGACGTGAACTTTGATATACAATGCCTTTTCCGCATTGGTCATTATTGTTGATGACATACACTTCTCCGCAAATACTAATCTGTTGTTATAACCCGAACCAGGGTTCAGCCAGGATAACAATACGGGTGATGAGGATATTATAAGCGGAATGGGAAGACATCTCATTGTGCAAATGCATGATTTTTAGCGGGGATAAACGCCAGATATTTGTCATGTGTACCATAAGATGTGACAAGGCTCACCCTTCCCGCCGACCAAACCCGCCGGCAAAAAATAACGTGACGACCGTCGTGCTTTCACGTGCCCTTGTCCAAAAATATGGTTATTTTACGCTTTATTGTTGTGCTTATGCACAGTGCCATTTTTCATGATGGTTTTTATACTATGGGTGTCAGTGAAATAAGACACCAACCGGCCTGCCGGTGAAATAAAAAGACTCATACGAGAAAATATTAACTCACGATAAAAAAGTGTAACGCAAAAAATAGTGTGGTAATGATTTTTTGTGTTCCCGGAGTTTATCGCCTGATTAGAGCGTATTCCATGACCACTTCACCTCTGGTATCAAGTAAAACAAAGACGCATGTTCGTTATGTCATTTTATTAATTATCTTTCTGGTCACCGCGGTTAACTACGCCGATCGGGCAACGCTTTCCATTGCCGGTTCCGACGTCGCCAAAACGCTGGGGCTGGACGCCGGGCAAATGGGGCAGATATTTGCCGCGTTCGGCTGGGCGTATCTTATCATGCAAATCCCCGGCGGCTGGCTGCTGGACCGCTTCGGGTCCAAACGCGTTTATACCTACAGCCTGTTTTTCTGGTCGCTGTTTACGCTGTTGCAAGGCTTCGTCGGGTTTTTCCCGCTGGCCTACGGCGCGATGACGCTGTTTATCCTGCGCTTTATGCTGGGTTTTTCCGAGGCGCCTTCGTTCCCGGCCAACGCCCGCATCGTTGCCGCCTGGTTCCCCGCCATTGAACGCGGCACCGCGTCGGCGATTTTTAACTCGGCGCAGTATTTCGCTCTGGCGATATTCTCACCCATCCTGGGCTGGCTGACCTTTACCTGGGGATGGGAACATGTCTTCACCGTCATGGGCGTGCTGGGCTTTATCATGACCATGGTGTGGATCAAATATATCCAAAACCCGAACAAGCATCCGAGCGTTTCGCAGCAGGAGCTGGATTATATCTCCGCCGGCGGCGCCATGGTTGATATGGATGCGCCGAAAGACGGCAAAAAAGAAGGACCGAAATGGGATTATGTGAAGCAGATGCTGACCAACCGCATGATGCTCGGCGTATTCTTCGGCCAATATTTTATCAACAGTATTACCTGGTTCTTCCTGACCTGGTTCCCCATCTATCTGGTGCAGGATAAAGGCATGTCGATCCTGAAAGTGGGCCTGATTGCC
The DNA here is from genome assembly GCF_036398755.1 of Acerihabitans sp. Taxonomy (NCBI): domain Bacteria; kingdom Pseudomonadati; phylum Pseudomonadota; class Gammaproteobacteria; order Enterobacterales; family Pectobacteriaceae; genus Acerihabitans; species Acerihabitans sp. The sequence continues at coordinate 29,095 of NZ_DASWOM010000114.1, forward strand.
TCGATTCCGGCGCTGTTCGGTTTCGCCGGCGGCGTCTTGGGCGGCGTGGTGTCCGATATCCTGATCAAACGCGGCCATTCGCTGACCGTGGCGCGTAAAATACCGATCGTGGTGGGCATGCTGCTGGCCACCAGCATTATCCTGTGCAACTACACCAATAATACGGTCATCGTGGTGGCGCTGATGGCGCTGGCGTTCTTCGGTAAAGGCTTCGGCGCGCTGGGCTGGCCGGTGATTTCCGATACCGCGCCCAAAGAAGTCATCGGCCTGTGCGGCGGCATCTTCAACGTATTCGGCAACGTCGCCTCTATCGTCACGCCGCTGGCCATCGGTTATATGGTCAAGGAATTGCATTCTTTCAACGCCGCGCTGATTTTTGTCGGCTGTTCCGCCCTGGCGGCCATGCTGTGCTACCTGGTGGTGGTCGGCGAAATCAAGCGGCTGGTGCTGGTTAAATCCTGATATCGTGGGCCCGGAAAGCTTGGGCCCGCTACATTTTGTTTCATTGCATAGAGGTAAATCATGAACACTCCACTACTGCCTAACCGTTTTCGCCAGGGGTTACTTCAGGGGGAAACCCAGATTGGTTGCTGGTGCGCGCTGGCAAATCCGATTACCACGGAAGTACTGGGCCTGGCGGGATTCGACTGGCTGGTATTGGACGGTGAACACGCACCCAACGACATCACCACCTTTGTCCCGCAGCTGATGGCGCTTAAAGGCAGCCACAGCGCGCCGGTGGTGCGCCCGCCCACCAATGAGCCGGTGATTATCAAACGCCTGCTGGATATTGGTTTTTATAATTTCCTGATCCCATTTGTCGAAACAGAAGAGCAGGCCGTGCGCGCGGTATCGTCCACCCGCTATCCGCCCGCCGGCATACGCGGCGTGTCGGTTTCCCATCGTTCCAATATGTTTGGCACCGTGCCGGATTATTACGCCACCATCAACGATAACATCACGGTGCTGGTGCAGATTGAAAGCCAACTGGGCGTGGACAATCTCGACGCCATCGCCGCCGTTGACGGCGTCGACGGTATCTTTGTCGGCCCGGGCGACCTATCCGCGGCGTTGGGTTACATCGGACAGCCGAACCATGCGCAAGTGCAAAGCGTGATCCGCCATATTTTCGCCCGCGCCAAGGCCAACGGCAAACCCAGCGGTATCCTGGCGCCGGTTGAAGCCGATGCCCGCCGTTATCTGGAATGGGGCGCCACCTTTGTCGCGGTGGGTAGCGATAACGGTGTTTTACGCAGCGGCACGCAAGCGCTGGCCGACAAATTTAAAAAATAACCGACAAGGCGCGTCTGACGCGCCCTACACTTTTTATAGCAAGCGTTAAGAGGTAATAGTAATGAAAATTGGATTTATTGGCTTGGGCATTATGGGAAAACCAATGAGCAAAAACCTGCTGAAGGCGGGTTACTCATTAGTGGTGCTGGATCGCAATACCGAAGCGGTAGCCGACGTGGTTGCGGCCGGAGCCACTTCTGCCGACACGGCGAAGGCCGTGGCCGAACAAACCGATGTCATTATCACCATGCTGCCGAACTCTCCGCATGTTAAAGAAGTGGTACTGGGTAAAGACGGCGTGATTGAAGGCGCCAAACGCGGCACGGTGGTCATTGACATGAGCTCCATCGCGCCGTTGGCCAGCCGTGAAATCGCCGCGGCCCTGGCGGAAAAAGGCATTGCCATGCTTGATGCCCCGGTAAGCGGCGGTGAACCCAAAGCCATCGAAGGCACCCTGTCCGTGATGGTCGGCGGTGACGAGGCGTTGTTCAATAAGCATGCCGATTTGCTGAAGGCCATGGCCGCTTCCGTGGTGCATACCGGTGATATCGGCGCCGGCAACGTGACCAAGCTGGCCAACCAGGTGATCGTGGCGCTGAATATTGCCGCTATGTCCGAAGCCCTGGTACTGGCGACCAAAGCCGGCGTCGACCCGGAAAAGGTATTCCAGGCGATACGCGGCGGATTGGCCGGCAGCACGGTGCTGGAAGCCAAGGCGCCGATGGTGCTGGATCGCAACTTCAAACCGGGTTTCCGCATCGATTTGCATATCAAGGATCTGTCCAATGCGTTGGATACCTCCCACGGCGTTGGCGCACAGCTGCCGTTGACCGCGGTGGTAATGGAGATGATGCAGGCCCTGAAGCAAGACGATTTGGGCAATGCGGATCACAGCGCCCTGGCCTGTTATTACGAAAAATTAGCAAAAATTGAAGTTAAGCGGCGATAAATTGGTCGGGCGCCGGTCCGGCGCCCTATGAGGCGGCAAGATAATTTTTTTGCCGGCTTCAGCTCAACAGGCGCAGGTAGTCTATGAAGATAGTAATCGCACCGGATTCTTACAAAGAAAGTTTGTCTGCCTTGGAGGTCGCAACGCAGATTGAACAGGGATTTCGTGACGTGTTTCCAGATGCCCATTACGTTAAACTGCCGGTGGCGGATGGCGGCGAGGGCACCGTGGAGGCCATGGTGGCGGCCACCCAGGGTGAAATTGTCAACGTCAGGGTCACCGGGCCGCTCGGCGACCAGGTGGACGGCTTTTTCGGCCTGTCCGGCGATAAGCAAACCGCGTTTATCGAAATGGCCGCCGCCAGCGGCCTGGAGCTGGTGCGCGCCTGCGACCGCAATCCGCTGTTGACCACCTCCTTCGGCACCGGCGAACTGATCCGCTGCGCTCTGGATCATGGCGTGAAGCATTGCATTATCGGTATCGGCGGCAGCGCCACCAATGACGGCGGCGCGGGTATGGTGCAGGCGCTCGGCGGCGGGCTGCTCGACGAGCAGGGCAGGCAGATAGGCTACGGCGGCGGCCAGTTGGATAAGCTGGCGCGCATCGATATCGCCAATCTGGATCCGCGAATCAGGGACTGCCGTTTCGAGGTCGCCTGCGACGTCACCAACCCCCTGACCGGCGAGGAAGGGGCCACGGCGATATTCGGCCCGCAGAAAGGCGCGACGGCCGCCATGATCCGCCAGCTGGACGCTTCGCTCGGGCACTATGCCGCCATCATCAAACGCGATCTGGATAAAGATGTCGAGCATATCCCGGGCGCGGGCGCGGCCGGCGGCATGGGCGCGGGCCTACAGGCGTTTTGCGGCGCCGAGCTGCGCAAAGGCATCGAAATCGTTACCGAAGCGCTGGGACTGGATGCCCTGGTCAGGGACGCCACCCTGGTGATAACCGGGGAAGGGCGCATCGACAGCCAGACCATCCACGGCAAAGTGCCGATAGGCGTGGCGCTGGTCGCCAAACGCTATAACAAGCCGGTGATAGGCATCGCCGGCAGCCTGACCGCCGACGTGGGCGTGGTGCATCAGCATGGCCTGGATGCGGTGTTCAGCGTGTTATATGAAATTTGCACGCTGGAGGATGCGCTGGAAAACGCCGCCGCCAACGTGCGTATGACCGCGCGTAATATCGCCGCCACCATCAAGCTGGCCCGCGAAATGGCCTGATCTGGCGCGGCCGGCTAAACGCCGGGACAAACGGGCGGCGCGGCCTAACGGCGGCCGCCCGTTTTTTTTTGCGCGCGCGGCCGGCCGCGACCGGCCTGGGCGCCTAAGGGATTCCCGCCAGAAACGGCTCGGACGCCAGGGTCACATTTTCAATTTCGTCCAGCATTTCCAGCCATTCCGGCTCCAGCGACGGCACCGGCGCGCCGGCGCGCAGCTGGCGTTCGATATCGGCGCACAACCGCCTGAGCCTGGGTACGCCGCTGTAGCTGCAACTGCCGTGCAGCTTATGCACCAACTCGCCGATATGCGCGTCCTCGACGCCGTTGACCACGGCGGTTACCCGTTGTTTTACCTCGATTAAAAAGCCGACCAGCATCACCAGCAGATCTTGGGCCAAATCCGGTTTATTGGCGGCCTGCCGCAGCGCCAGCTGCCAATCCAGGGTGGCGTCCCCCGGCGGCTCCCCGGCCGCCGCGGTCTCCTGCGGCGAGCGGTTAACATTCCCGGCGCCATAGCGCGCCAGCAGTTGCTGCAACATCTTTTCGTCGATGGGTTTGGCCAGGTAATCGTCCATGCCGGCCTCAAGCAGTTCCTCCCTTTCATTGCCCAGCGTATGGGCGGTCACCGCCACGATCGGCGTATGGGCGTGGCGCGGCAGCTGCCGCATCAGCTCGGCCGCGCGCAGGCCGTCGATTTCCGGCATCTGGATATCCATCAGGATCAGGTCCAGGGGGTGCCCGTCGGCATAAGCCAGCGCTTCGCGGGCGTTTTGGCATAATATGGTTTGTCCCACCTGTTCTTGCAGCAGCGCGCCGATAAGCTTCAGGTTGGCCGGGTTGTCATCCACCGCCATGACGGTCAACGGCAGGCGCGGGACGTGGGGCGGGCTGAGCTGCGCCGCCACGGGCCACGGCTGCGCGCGCAGCAAGGGTAAAAAACGGTTGGCCGAGACCGGCTTCGCCAGGCAGGCGAAGGCGCCCATGCGTTTGATTTGCTCCGCCTCCACCATCGCGGGGCTGGGCAAGGCCAGGATCACGCAGCCGGCCATGCCGGCCGCTTCAGCCAGCTCGCGCTTGATGTCGATCAACGAAACGCGCTGCGTCACCGGTTTGCCGATAAGCAAAATATCGTAATGACCCGGCGGCAGCTGCGACAGCGTCGGACTGAAGCTGACCACCAGCGGCGTGGCGCGCAGCATGTCCAGCGTCGCCTGGGCGGCGGCGGCATTGCCCTCGACAAACGCCAGGCTTTTGCCGCGCAGGTGGGCATAATCCGGCGCGCCGTCGCCGTCCGTCCCGCTCAGTTGCAAAGGAATATGAAACCAAAAGGACGAGCCGCGGTTAACCTGGCTGTGGAAACTGATATCGCCGCCCATCTCCCTGATGAGCTTCTGGGTAATGACCAGCCCCAGCCCGGTGCCGCCGTGGCGGCGGGTAATGCTGGCGTCCGCCTGGCGAAACGCCTGGAACAGCTGCGACTGCTCGCGTTCGGCGATGCCGATGCCGGTATCGTGGATCTGCACCTCCAGCTCCATCTGGTTGTTGCCGGCCCCGTGCTTTTCGATACGGATATCGATATTGCCCTGCTCGGTGAATTTTATGGCGTTGCCCAACAGATTGGTAATGACCTGCTGCAGGCGCAGCGGATCGCCCACCACCCCATCCGGCACGTCCTGCTGCACGTTGAGGGTGATCTCCAGCCCCTTTTCGTGCGCGGTCTGCGCCAGCAGGACGCTCACCTCATCCAGGGTAGCGCGCAGCGCGAACGGAATGGCCTCCAGCAGCAGCTTGCCGGCCTCCAGTTTGGAAAAATCCAGCACATCGTTAATGATGCTCAGCAGGTTATTGCCCGAGCGTTCGATGGTCTGCAGATAATCCCGTTGCGTTGGCGACAGCGGCGTTTTCAACGTCTGCCGGGTAAAACCGATGACGCCGTTAAGCGGGGTGCGCAGCTCATGGGACATATTGGCCAGAAACTCTGATTTAATGCGCACCGCCTCCTGGGCGCGTTTTTTAGCCAGATCCAGTTCGACGTTCTGGATCTCCATCTGTTCCAGGGTTTCGCGCAGATCCGAGGTGGCCTGATCAATATTCTGCTGCATCTCCTCATGATACGCCGTCAGCGACATGGCCATGGAGTTGATGCCGTTTTTCAGCATATCCAGCTCACCGAGCATATATCCCTCCACCCGGCTGTCGAGCTGGCCGCGACGGATACGGTCGACGGTACTGACCATATTGCGGATGGGGCCGGTGACATCGCGCATCAGGCGATAGGCGAACAGCATGGCGATACACAGGCACAGCAGCAGCAGCAGCGTCGAGACAAAGGCTTCTTTATATTGCTGCAGCCGTACCGAATCCAGGTCAAGCTCAATGGTAATATAGCCCAGCGGCGCGATGTGGACGTCGGCCTGGTTTGCCGGATCGGGCAAATCATCCTCGGCCCAGATGGGCGCGCGCATAATGAGCGCGCCGCCCAGGCGCGACAGGGTCAGCTCGCCGGGCGGCGGACTGCCCGGCGGCAGTTGCCGCTGAGTGATATTCTGACGGTAGTTGGAGCTGGCGAACAGCTTGTTATCGGCGTCGAACACGCTTATCGAACGCACGATATCGGAGTGATGCCGATGCAGCAGGTTGACCAGGTGGCGCACCGCGTCGCGGTCGTGCAGCGTCATGCCGTAAACGGTCGACACCGCCAGGGGTTCGATAATGCTGGTGCCGGCGTCCACCAGCTGATTTTGCAATTCGTTATAACGATGAACGACAAAAAATGCGCTTAGCAGCAAACCGATCAATAACGTCGGCGCCAGAATCAAGATCATCATCCGTGCGCGCAAGCTGTATTTGGTCATAGCGTTCCAATATGGGAGAATGATAACCCGGCTATTCAGGAAACCTGTAACAAGCAATTATGGCGCAATTCTACTCTGCAAACCGTCGCGTGGCGACCCAGCAAACCCTGAACGTGACCTGTCACGCCCTGGATGGTTTCGGCCACGGCGTGGCGCGCCACCAGGGGAAAACGATTTTTATCCCCGGCCTGTTGCCGGGTGAACAGGCAGAAGTGCGCATTACCGAGGACAAACGCCAGTTTAGCCGGGGCAGGGTAACAAAAAGGTTAAACGACAGCCCGGAACGGGTGACGCCGCGCTGCCCGCATTACGGCGTGTGCGGCGGCTGCCAGCAGCAGCACATCAGCCAGGCGTTGCAACAGCAAGCCAAGGCCGCCACGCTTGGCGCATTGCTGACGCGGGAAACCGGCGCGGCCCTGGACAATATCATGCTCGTGGGCGCGGACGCCTACGGCTACCGGCGGCGCGCGCGCCTGGCGCTGGAATACCGGCATAAAACCCGCTCCCTGGCCATGGGCTATCGCCAGGCCAAATCCAGCGATGTGGTGGATATCAGCCATTGCCCGATCCTGCGCGCCGGGCTGGAACAATTGCTGGCGCCGTTAAAAACGGTGCTGGCGCGGCTGAAGGCGGTAAAGCGCCTGGGCCATGTGGAACTGGTCATGGCGGATAACGGGCCGCTGGTGGTGCTGCGCCATCTGGATGCGCTGGGCGACGACGACCGGCGGCTGTTGCTGGACTTCGCCGCGCGGCACCGGGTGATGATATGGCTGGCCGCCGACAGTGAATCGCTGGAATGCCTGAGCGGGGAGCCGCCGGTTTACCATATCGACGATTTGCGTCTACAGTTCAGTCCAAGGGATTTCATCCAGGTCAATGACGAGGTCAACCGCCGCATGGTGGCGCTGGCGCTGGAATGGCTGGCGCCCGGGGCGGACGAGCGGGTGCTGGATCTGTTCTGCGGCATGGGCAACTTTACCCTGCCGCTGGCGAAGCGCTGCGGGGAGGCTATCGGCGTGGAAGGGGTTGCGGCGCTGGTGGCGAATGGGCAATATAATGCACAACAGAATTTATTGAATAATGTCACCTTCTTTCATCACAATCTGGAAGAGGACGTGACCACCCAGCCCTGGGCCAACCGGGGATTTGATAAAATATTGCTCGACCCGGCACGCGCCGGCGCCCTGGGCGTGATGTCCCGCATCGCCGCCTGGTCGCCCCGGCGTATCGTCTATGTTTCTTGTAATCCGACAACACTTGCGCGGGACAGCAAGGTGTTGATGGCGTCGGGCTATATCCCGGCGCGCGTGGCTATGCTGGATATGTTTCCGCATAGCGGACATCTTGAATCGATGACGTTGTTTTTAAAAGATGCCGGCATCTGTGCAAAGTAGGGAGTGGATATGGTTGCGGTACGAAGTGCGCATTTGAATACAGCGGGCGAGTTTGTCCCCGAAGACTGGGTAGCCAGTCTGGGTCTTTCCAACCCGCAGTCAAGTGAGCGGCTGGCCGAAACCTGGCGTTATTGCGAAATGCAGTGTAAAGAACACCCCGACGCGGCGCTGATCCTTTGGCGCGGCATCGAGATGGTGGAGATCCTGTCCATGCTCAGCATGGACAGCGACAGCCTGTGCGCGGCGCTGCTGTTCCCCCTGGCCGACAGCGACGTGGTGGAAGAGTCGGTGCTGGAGGCGCGGTTCGGCAAGAAAATCGTCGAACTGGTGCACGGCGTGCGCGATATGGACGCCATTCGCCAGTTAAAAGCCACCACAAACGACTCCATGGCGCCGGAGCAGGTGGATAATGTCCGGCGTATGCTGCTGGCCATCGTCGAGGACTTCCGCTGTGTGGTCATCAAGCTTGCCGAGCGTATCGCCCATCTGCGCGAGCTTAAGGACGCGCCCGAGGACGAACGGGTGCTGGCGGCGAAAGAAAGTTCCAATATCTACGCGCCGCTGGCGAACCGGCTGGGGATCGGTCAGCTCAAGTGGGAGCTGGAGGATTTCTGTTTCCGTTACCTGCATCCGGACGAGTACAAACGCATCGCGCAGCTGCTGCACGAACGGCGCATTGATCGTGAGCAATATATCGATGATTTTGTCGCCTCGCTGCGCGATGCGATGAAAGAGGAAGGCCTGAGGGCCGATATTTACGGACGGCCCAAGCATATCTACAGCATCTGGCGCAAGATGCAGAAAAAATCGCTGGAATTCGACGAGCTGTTCGACGTGCGCGCCGTGCGGGTGGTGGTGGAGCGACTGCAGGATTGTTATGCCGCCCTCGGCATCGTCCACACGCATTTCCGCCATTTGCCCGATGAGTTCGACGATTACGTCGCCAACCCCAAGCCCAACGGTTACCAGTCCATTCATACCGTGGTGCTGGGGCCGCGCGGCAAAACGCTGGAAATCCAGATCCGCACCCGGCAGATGCATGAGGATGCCGAACTGGGCGTGGCGGCGCACTGGAAATACAAAGAAGGCGCCACCGCCACCGGCGGCGTGCGCTCCGGTTACGAAGAGCGCATCGCCTGGCTGCGCAAGCTGCTGGCCTGGCAGGAAGAGATGGCGGACTCGGGCGAAATCCTCGACGAAGTGCGCAGCCAGGTGTTCGACGACCGGGTCTATGTCTTTACGCCCAAGGGCGACGTTATCGATCTGCCCGCCGGTTCCACCCCGCTGGATTTCGCCTACCATATCCACAGCGATGTGGGGCACCGCTGCATCGGCGCCAAGATAAGCGGCCGCATCGTGCCGTTTACCTATCAGCTGCGCATGGGCGACCAGGTGGAGATCATTACCCAGAAGCAGCCCAACCCCAGCCGCGACTGGCTTAATCCCAACCTGGGCTATGTCACCACCAGCCGCGGGCGCTCCAAGATCCATAACTGGTTCCGCAAACAGGACCGGGACAAGAATATTCTGGCCGGCCGCCAACTGCTGGACGATGAGCTGGAGCATTTGGGCCTGAGCATCAAGGAAGCCGAAAAGCTGCTGTTGCCGCGCTATAACGTCAATACGCTCGACGAGCTGCTGGCGTCCATCGGCGGCGGCGACGTGCGCATCAACCAGATGATCAACTTCCTGCAGGGCAAGCTCAACAAGCCCAGCCCGGAAGAGCAGGATCGCGAGGCGCTCAAGCAATTGACGCAAAAGCCGTCCGCGGTGCCGCGCTCCAAGGACAACGGCCGGGTGGTGGTGGAAGGCGTCGGCAACCTGATGCACCATATCGCCCGCTGCTGTCAGCCGATTCCCGGCGACGAGATTACCGGTTTTATCACCCGCGGCCGCGGCATTTCCATTCACCGGGCGGACTGTGAACAGCTGGCCGATTTACAGGCCAACGCGCCGGAACGTATCGTCGACGCCGTCTGGGGTGAAAGTTATTCCAGCGGTTATTCGCTGGTGGTGCGGGTGGTGGCCAACGATCGCAGCGGCCTGTTGCGCGATATCACCACCATACTGGCCAATGAAAAAGTCAACGTGCTGGGCGTGGCCAGCCGCAGCGATATCAAACAGCAGCTCGCCACCATCGATATGGATATAGAAATTTATAACCTTCAGGTTTTGGGCCGGGTATTGTCCAAGCTTAACCAATTGCCGGACGTGATCGACGCGCGCCGGCTGCACGGAGAATAATATGACCACGAACGCCGCCGACGCCCAGGCACGGCTGCTGGCCATCATGACCCGCCTGCGCGACCCGCTGACGGGCTGTCCGTGGGATCAGCGCCAGACGTTCGACACCATCGTCCCCTACACGCTGGAGGAGACCTACGAGGTGCTGGACGCCATTGCCCGGCGCGATTATGACGATTTGCGCGACGAATTGGGCGATCTGCTGTTCCAGGTGGTGTTTTACGCTGAAATGGCGCGCGAACAGGGACTGTTTGATTTTGCCGGCGTATGCAACGCCATCAGCGATAAGCTCGAGCGCCGCCATCCGCATATTTTTGCCCGCCGGCCCGGCGAAGACGCGGCGGCGGCTCCCGGCCAGTGGGAACGGCTCAAGGCGCGGGAGCGGGCGGAAAAAGAGCGCCCGTCGCCGCTCGACGATATACCCGACGCCCTGCCGGCGTTAATGAAGGCGCAAAAAATCCAGCAGCGCTGCGCCACGGTGGGATTTGACTGGACCCGGCTCGGCCCGGTGCTGGACAAGGTCTACGAAGAGATAAACGAGGTGATGCACGAAGCCCGCCAGCCGGTGGTCGACCAGGATAAGCTGGAGGAAGAGCTGGGCGACCTGCTGTTTGCCACCGTCAACCTGACCCGCCATTTGGGCAAGAAGGCGGAAACCGCCTTGCAAAAAGCCAACCGTAAATTCGAGCGCCGGTTCCGCCAGGTGGAAGCGATTATCCAGGCCGGGGGGCAAACCCTGCCCGAGGCCAGCCTCGAGCAGATGGAAGCCGCCTGGCGGGAAGTAAAAAAGCGGGAAATCGCCGGGTAAACGCCGCATTGCCGCGCGCGCGGGCGCGCAATTTGCAAAACGAACGTTTGTGGCCGATTCCAGCTTCAGGTATACTGTTTTCCCGTCTTGGTTATTCCGTCTTTACACCTAAATTCTCAGGTTCAGCATGACAACAAATTATATTTTTGTAACCGGCGGGGTCGTTTCCTCATTGGGTAAAGGCATTGCCGCGGCCTCCCTGGCGGCTATTCTTGAAGCCCGGGGACTCAACGTTACCATCATGAAGCTGGACCCCTACATCAATGTGGATCCAGGCACCATGAGTCCCATCCAGCACGGCGAGGTGTTTGTCACCGAGGACGGCGCGGAAACCGATCTGGACCTGGGCCACTACGAGCGCTTTATCCGCACCAAAATGTCCCGTCGCAATAACTTCACCACCGGCCGCATCTATTCCGACGTGCTGCGTAAAGAACGCCGCGGCGACTATCTCGGCGCCACCATCCAGGTTATCCCGCACATCACCAATAACATCAAGGAACGCATCCTTGAGGGCGGAGAAGGACATGACGTGGTGTTGGTGGAGATCGGCGGCACCGTGGGCGATATAGAATCCCTGCCGTTCCTGGAGGCCATCCGCCAGATGGCGGTGGATGTGGGCCGCGAGCACACCATCTACATGCACCTCACCCTGGTGCCCTACATGGCCGCCTCCGGCGAGGTGAAAACCAAGCCGACCCAGCATTCGGTCAAGGAACTGCTCTCCATCGGCATCCAGCCGGATGTGCTGATTTGCCGCTCCGACCGCTCGGTGCCCAACAACGAGCGGGCGAAAATCGCTTTATTCTGCAATGTGCCTGAAAAAGCGGTAATTTCCCTGAAAGATGTTGATTCCATTTATAAAATCCCGGCGCTATTGAAATCCCAAGGCCTGGACGATTATATTTGTAAACGATTCAGCTTGAACTGTCCCGAGGCCAACCTGTCTGAATGGGAGCAGGTGGTATACCAGGAAGCCAATCCGGGCGGCGAAGTCACCATCGGCATGGTCGGCAAATATGTCGAACTGCCCGACGCCTATAAATCGGTTATTGAAGCGCTGAAACACGCCGGGCTGAAAAACCGCCTGACGGTGAATATCAAGCTTATCGATTCGCAGGATGTGGAAACCCGCGGCGTGGAGATCCTGAAAAATCTCGATGCGATCCTGATCCCCGGCGGCTTCGGCTATCGCGGCGTCGAAGGCAAGATCCTGACCGCGCAGTACGCGCGTGAAAAAAAGATTCCCTACCTGGGCATTTGCCTGGGATTGCAGGTGGCCTTAATCGAGTTTGCCCGGCACGTGGCGGGCATGGAAAACGCAAACTCGACCGAATTTGTGCCAGACTGTAAGTATCCGGTCGTCGCATTGATTACCGAATGGCGCGATGAAAACGGCGCCGTGGAAACGCGCACCGAGCAAAGCGATCTGGGCGGTACCATGCGCCTGGGCAGCCAGGCCTGCCAGTTAACCGACGGCAGCCTGGTGCGCGCCATGTACGGCGAGCAGACCATCGTCGAGCGTCACCGTCATCGTTATGAAGTCAATAATATGCTGTTGAAGCCTATCGAAGCCGCCGGCCTGCGCGTTGCGGGGCTGTCGGGGGATAACCGCCTGGTGGAGATTATCGAATACCCGGATCATCCGTGGTTTGTGGCGTGCCAGTTCCATCCCGAGTTTACCTCGACGCCCCGCGACGGCCATCCGCTATTTACCGGCTTCGTCAAGGCGGCCGGCGAGTACCAGAAGCGTCAGCTGAAATAAATTTGAACAGGTGGGCGGCGCGCGGTCAGGGTATTGCGCGTGGTTCGTCAGGAATTTTGTTTTAACTTGTACTGAGGAAATACTAAATGTCCAAAATTGTTAAAGTCATCGGCCGTGAAATCATCGATTCACGCGGCAATCCGACTGTAGAAGCAGAAGTACATCTGGAAGGTGGTTTTGTAGGTTTGGCCGCCGCGCCATCAGGTGCTTCCACCGGTTCGCGCGAAGCGCTGGAACTGCGTGACGGTGACAAATCCCGTTTCCTGGGTAAAGGCGTGACCAAGGCGGTTGCCGCGGTTAACGGTCCCATCGCCGAGGCGGTGCTGGGCAAGGACGCGAAAGACCAGGCCAATATCGACAAGATCATGATCGATCTTGACGGCACTGAAAACAAATCCCAATTCGGCGCCAACGCCATCCTGGCCGTTTCCCTGGCCGCGGCCAAAGCCGCCGCCGCGTCCAAAGGCATGCCTTTGTACGAGCACATCGCCGAACTGAACGGCACCGCCGGCAAGTTCTCCATGCCGTTGCCGATGATGAACATCATCAACGGCGGCGAACATGCCGACAACAACGTCGACATCCAGGAATTCATGATCCAGCCGGTTGGCGCGAAAACCGTCAAGGAAGCGATTCGCATGGGTTCTGAAGTTTTCCATAACCTGGCGAAAGTGCTGAAGTCCAAGGGCCTGAACACCGCGGTCGGTGACGAAGGCGGCTACGCGCCGAACCTGGAATCCAACTCCGCCGCCCTGGCCGCCATCAAGGAAGCCGTGGAAAAAGCCGGTTATGTGCTGGGTAAAGATATCACCCTGGCCATGGACTGCGCCGCGTCTGAGTTCTACAGCAAGGAAACCGGCAAATATGAACTGAAAGGCGAAGGCAAATCCTTCACCTCCGAAGAGTTCACCCATTACCTGGAAGGCCTGACCAAGACCTATCCTATCGTCTCCATCGAAGATGGCCTGGACGAATCGGATTGGGACGGTTTTGCTTATCAGACCAAAGTGCTGGGTGACAAGATCCAGCTGGTCGGTGATGACCTGTTCGTGACCAATACCAAGATCCTGAAAGAAGGTATCGATAAAGGCATCGCCAACTCAATCCTGATCAAATTCAACCAGATCGGTTCGTTGACCGAAACCCTGGCGGCGATCAAAATGGCGAAAGACGCCGGCTACACCACCATCATCTCTCACCGTTCCGGCGAAACCGAAGACGCCACCATTGCCGATCTGGCCGTGGGCACCGCCGCGGGTCAAATCAAGACCGGTTCAATGAGCCGTTCCGACCGCGTTGCCAAGTACAACCAGCTGATTCGTATCGAAGAAGCGCTGGGCGCACGCGCACCGTTCAACGGCCTGAAAGAAGTGAAAGGCCAGGCATAATCGCCCATTCCCGGCTCAGTGCGCCGCTTGACGGCATGCTGACAGGGAATGCGCATGATGTCTTTATCACTTTCCGCTTCTGCAAAAGCCTCATCGTAAAGATGGGGCTTTTTCTTATCGTTCAATATGGATTTAGCCGAAATCCACATCCAGCGCCTGATAGACGGCATAGTGTGTGTCAGTAGTTAGCCATAATAAAAGAATGACATGATAACCCCTTTTATTCCATGGCAGCGGAATAAGCATGTTATCTTTTGGTTTTAATGCTGCCGTGTGCTGCCAGTAGGGGGTTTGCGGGTTCAGCATTTCCCAGAACGGCACCGGCTCAATCTGGTCGCGGGAATAAGGCCATCGTTGCGACCAATCATTCTTAGTGATAAACGCGCGATAGCCCCTGGTGGCGCGCGGGGCGTAATATACCCATTCTACATACAATTCCTGACCGCGGTTTACCCGGATTCTGGGCCAGTTAAAAGGACGGCCTAAATAGAATGTCATATCCTGATCGTCTAAAGACACCAGACCCCGCGTGTCCTGGTGACCACCGCTAAGGATGTAAAGGTCGGCGGGTGGCGTTGAGCTTTCTACATCATCCTGAAATGGCTGGCGAACAGGCCCCGGGAACCGGTCGGGAAAATTTTTGCCCCCGGTCATGGCTTCGGCAAACCAGACTTCAAGATATCCCTGATTGGCAAGAAACTGGGCACGTGAGGGTGGGACCGTCAACCGGCCGAGGCGGGCCCCATAATCCAGGTTTGATTCGCCGGAAAATACCGGATAGCCGGCGCGCTGGATGTTATCTCGCTGATAATGGGCATAGGGTAGATTAAAGAGACGATGGCCATTACCGATACGATTCACCTTGTAACAATATTTAATATTGAAGCTTTTTTTAGGCGGGTCAACGGTTTTTGCTTTATGGCACATAAGTGTCTCCAGATTTCCTCGCAACGGAAAATCTGATTAGTGTACAAATCAGAAAAATCAATGCTCTTTTATATCAATTTTAAAAAACTGATAGCAAATGTTTTTATTATTATGTAAATAATTAATTTAATTATATATATAGGATCAAATCCTGAAGCTGGCTTGTTAATTTCAGGGTTTTAAGCCATTTAATATACAATATTTGAATCAATTTCAATATCGAAAGCCTGATAAACGGCATCTTCAAAATCAGCTATAAGCCACAATAAGACGATGACATGATGCCCTCTTTTATTGAAGGGAATGGAGATTGCATGATGAGTTTTTGGTTGCAAGGCCGCTGGATACCGCCAGTAAGGGATCGCTTGATTAATATCCTGCCAAAATGGAAACGGCTCCAACTGAGCTCTCGTAATACGGGCATTGGGATTCCAGCCGTCGCGGGTAATAAACGCCCGATAGCCCCTGGTAAGCCGTGGCCTGTCGTATAGCCATTCTACGTTTAATAACTGACCGGCGCTCAGCCGTAGCCTGGGCCATTGACGAATAGCGAACAACGTGAGGATAGCGATTTGATTATCGGTTAAATTAACCGTACTAATCTCACCACCCTGGCCGCCACTGAGTATAAAATCATCCAGTGGCGGAGTGGCGCTCCAGACATCATCCTGGAAAGGGGGAAAAACAGGTCCGCCATTGCGATCAGGGAAATTTTTTCCGCCTGTTGCTATATTGATTTGCATGGGGTGAAGCCTGCCTAAATCGACCAAGGTTTGCGCGCGCGAAGCCGGACTAACGATAGGCAAGGGTGGCACTGGCGTATCGTCGCCTGTCGAGTTTATATAACAGCCGCTGTTGTTATAGCGAATATTATTTGACTGTTCCCAATAAAGCGACAAAGAATAACGATCTTGCCAGTCACAGCAGTTGCAATATTCCCTTGGGTCATTATCGTTAGGATTAACTCTCGGTAAATAATATTTAGGTGTGTAATTTTTATTCATAATTTACTCCTGATAATGTGGAATGTAAATAAATATAGTTTTTTCTGATATTTAAGGGTTTTGCTGTCTGTTTAAATATCATCGAATAGGTAGTAAATAAAATATTCTAAAAAAATTGGTTGTAACAAGGGCAACAAGCAATAGTTCCGGCCCAGCTATCGGCAGATATGTCCGCAGCTGGACCTTTGTTCCAGTAATGGATAATTTAACCGAAATCGACGTCAAATCCCTGATAGATAGCAAAAGGCTGATTGGCTATCAGCCAGAGTAAAATAATGACATGATGGCCTCTTTTGTTAAAGGGAAGCGTTAAAGGCAGCGTTATTCGTGGTTGTAAATCGCCTTCGTGCTCATGCCAGGGAACACCCTGATTGAGCGTATTTAAGATCGGAGCGGGTTCCAATTGATTACGCGCAATGCGCTGTGTGGAATCCCAATTATCACGTGTAATAAACGCGCGGTACCCCCTGGTGATTCGAGATATGGTGTTCACCCACTGAATGGTCAAGGTTTGCGCCGGGTTAACCCGTAATCTTGGCCATTGGGTGAAATTGCCGCCAGTCGCGAGTCTTAACTCTTCGTCTGTGCTATTGACGATATCGCGTACATCCCCACTACCGCCGTTGATGATCCGTCCATTAGGCGGGGGATCTGAACTTTGTACGTCTTCATTGAACGGGAACAATACAGGGCCGGCAAATAAGTCAGGGAAATTTTTACCCCCGGTCATTTCATCAACCAGGAACGGTGGTATATATCCATTATTGAGCATAATCACGGCACGCGAAGCCGGTGATACCACACGACCGCTTTGCGGATCGATTGGCTCGTAAAAAGGGTAGGGAGGCGGATAACCATAATTCCGCCGGTAATCTCCCCCCTGACGGTGATCAGGCCGGTAGGGAAGTTGATTATTGTCGATATAACTCATGATAGGCTCCTTTATTATCAGGTAATGGGTAAATAATGCAATAAGCCGGTTACATTAGCCAAAATCCACATCAAATGCCTGATAAAAGGCAAAGGGTTGATCGGCAATGATCCAAAGCAATAGGATAACGTGATGGCCTCGTTTGTTAAAAGGTAATGGCAAATTAAATGTTAAACGCGGCGGTAGACTAGACTGATGAGCAAACCAGGGTCTCGCCTCATTTATTTCATTAAAGAATGGAGCGGGTTCAATCTGCGCTCGCGTTAAGCGGTTATTTTGCGCCCAGTTATCTCTGGTAATAAAAGCACGATAACCACGCGTAATTCGAGGGGCATCTATCAGCCATTGGATGTGCAATGCTTCAGCGGGATTTACCCGCAGTCTTGGCCATTCACTAAACTGAGGGCGAAAATTAGCAAATTCCGCATCGGTGAAATCAATTCTACCGCGCTGATCAAGATTACCGCCACTAAGTATAAAATTATCCGGGGGAGGCGTTGCGCTTTCAACATCCTCCTGAAACGGAAAGGGTACTTGCCCAGCAAATAAGTCGGGAAAATTTTTTCCACCGGTGGTTTGATTTACCGTGAAGAATTCCAAGCCGTTCACATTCAGAAGAATTTGGGCGCGTGAAGCCGGCGACACCACGCGACCGGTTAGCGGGTCGAGCGGCTGGTAAAAAGGGTAGGGCTCCGGATAAATACCGCCACAGGGCGGTTTGACGGAATAAGGATGAGGCGGCTGTTGCGGACAGTCAGGGCGGTAATTTTCAACCGAATTGTGAACGGTGTCGCGATAGGCATCATGGCGATTGGGGTCTTGGTTATAATCTATATGGCTCATACTCAACTCCTGAAATGAAAGGCAATGTGGTTAGAAATAGTGGGGCCGCACCGTTTTCAAAATTATTACACAGTCATTGTAATTGACGGTTTATGCTTAACATGTGATTGCAATCATGAATGTTTTTTGTTGCCAAATGCCTTTTATGCTTGATTACCATTTCGGCTCAACATTGGAATGAGCGCAAATAATGTTAATCCTGTGCCCGGTTGATATAGCCGGTGGCAGGGCATAATTTCATTGCTCGTTTAAATTAATTAATATCCATATCAAATGCCTGATACAGCTATTATTAGTATCCATCCGCGGCCGGATAGGGATTATGGCCTGTATAATTAACTGGATAGTCACGGCGATCCTGGTACTGATCTGATCGTGAATATGCATATGCCACCGCGACGAAATTGGCCCGCGGCGGAGTTACATATTTCACTCAGCCAATATCCACATCAAAGCCCTGATAGAAGCCGTTCGGCGAATCGGCGGTTACCCACACCATGACAATGACATGATGGCCCCTTTTGTTAACCGGTATCGGGGCGCTGTGAAAAACCCGCGGGATTAACTGGTCACGAAAATTATTGAAGGGGACCAGCGGACTAATGTCCTCATAAAAGGGCCTTGATTCGAGCTGCTCGCGGGTAATACGCTGATTAGGGTTCCAGCCGTCCCGGGTGATAAACCAGCGATAGCCCCTGGTGGTATGGCCCATGGAATAAAACCATTCCACATTGAATCGCTGACCCGGCGCCACCCTTAGCCTGGGCCAGCCGGCAAACCGGGGCGCCAGTTGGTTTAGCTCGGCATCGGTAAAATTGACCCGATTACGGTTGCCGGTCCTGCCGCCGCTGATAATAAAACCGTCAGCAGGCGGCGCGGCGCCCCAGGCATCGGTTTGAAACGGCGGGGGAGGTGTCCCGCCGGAGAGGGCAGGAAAGTTTTTGCCGCCTTCCATTTCATTGGCCTCCCAGGCCGCCAACAAGCCCTCGTTAAGCAGAAACTGGGCGCGGGACGGCGGGTTAATCACGCGCCCGTGGCGCGCCTCGACTTCTTGGAAATATTTTATATCAATGTAGCTGTAGCAGTTATCACGCGGAAAATCCTGCCGGCAAGGCGCAGGCGGATAGTCATGACAGCCGCTTTCATCCCGATAAGGAGGGTAGCCGCCTTGCCCATCATGATGGGGATCCGGGTAACCGCTCTCGTCCCGAGGGGAATGAGGGTCGTCATTGTCTTGCTGGCGATGATCAGGATAATTATCTGGTGTTTCGTTATCATAAGTGCCCATATCCGACTCCTGTTAGATCTCAAAATGAAAAGCGGAAGGGTATCCGCGGACTTACTTCTGGTTCAGTCCAGTATTGTTGAACACGCGCAGGCGGGATGTGATGACGCAGAGGAATGGTTTTTAATGCCAATTGCATTTTGTGGTAACGAGAGGAGGAAAGATCGGGTATTGTGCCGCCGGCAAGAGAAATTTGGTCTGCTTCAGCTAAAATGTAATAATCACCGCCCTTATAGCTAGGCAATTAATCGAGAACATCATGCAGTACCCGCTTAACGAGATTTTCCAAACGCTTCAGGGTGAAGGTTATTTTACCGGCGTGCCGGCGATATTTATCCGCCTGCAGGGTTGCCCGGTGGGCTGCAGCTGGTGCGATACCAAACATACCTGGGAAATGGACCCGCGCCGGGAGGTTCCCGCGGGGGACATTCCGTTAAAAACCGCCGACAGCGATCGCTGGGCCACGGTTGCGCCGGAGGATCTGCTGGCGATGATTGAACGGGAAGGTTATACCGCGCGTCATGTGGTCATTACCGGCGGCGAGCCGTGTATCCACGACCTGTATATGCTGACGCAGGTGCTGGAGCAGCAGGGATTCAGCTGTCAGATTGAAACCAGCGGCACCCATGAGGTGCGTTGCACCAGCCAGACCTGGGTGACGGTATCGCCCAAAGTGGGCATGCGCGGCGGTATGGAGATTCTGCCCCAGGCGTTGGAACGCGCCGATGAGATTAAACATCCGGTGGCGCGGCAGCGGGATATCGAACATCTCGATGCGCTGCTGGCTACGCTTGAAGACGACAAACCGCGCATTATCGCCCTGCAGCCCATCAGCAGGCAGGACGCCGCCACGAAATTGTGCATCGCCACCTGCATCGCCCGCAATTGGCGCCTGTCCATGCAAACCCACAAATATCTGAATATCGCCTGAGACATGCCTGCGGTGACGGCTTTCGCCATCGTCCAGGGAACCCATGTCCTGCCGCGTTTGACACGCAACTGCGGGTGCCGCGCCGGTTGAGCGTGGCGCCGCTATATCGAGGGTTGGCGGGCGGCGGAGGTGTGGTTATTCGTCGCCGCGATAGATGCAGCCGGCGGTGCAGGTCTCTTTCACCACGATACCGCTCAGCAGGGGCAGGCTGGGTTTAAGTTGCCGCCAGATCCACTGCGCCAGTATTTCGCTGGTGGGGTTTTCCAGACCGGGGATATCGTTGAGATAATAATGATCAAGCCGGTCGAGGATGGGATTAAAGCACGCCTTGAGCTCGGCGAAATCGACCACCCAGCCGGTGACCGGATCCACTTCACCGGTGATTTCCACCCGTACCATAAAAGAATGGCCATGCAGCCGGCCGCATTTATGGCCGTCCGGGACATGCGGCAAACGATGCGCCGCCTCAAATGTAAATTCTTTAAATAACGTGGTTACCACTATAGGGCCTCTTGTCAAAACAAACGCTGCATGGTACCGAAATGCGGCTTATGATTCTATGCTAACTGCCGGGAACCGATAATAAGTTGGCTAAGGGGTCATCAAAGCACCATGAACGCGGGCAAATATCGTCATTTATTTCTTCGGCCGTGGCTAACCGCCGGGTTCTGGCTGTCATGCTTGCTGGCGGTGGGCGCTTGCCGCGTTAGCGCCGCCGGAGTAGAGACGCTCGCCGTCCCCACGGCCGAAGGCGTAATGTCGGCCTATCTCTATCGCCCCGATGCCGACGCGCGCGATATGCCGGTGGTTATGGTGCTGCACGGGGTAAAACGCGACGGCGCCCAAGCCCGGGATCAATGGATCGCCGCGGCCAATCGCTACCATTTCCTGATTATAGCCCCCGAATTCCCCGGCGCGCGTTATCCCGGCGCGCGCGGCTATATGTTGGGCAATACCGCGGAGGGAACAAAGGGTTCGGGCGTGACCCGTCCGGTTGCCCTGTGGTCTTATTCCCGTATCGGCGACATCTTTAACGCGTTGCGGCGCGACGGCATTACCCGCCGCCGTGACTATCTCCTATACGGCCACAGCGCAGGCTGCCAGTTTGTCCACCGTATGCTGATGGCGCTGCCGGATGCGCCGGCCAGGGCGGCGGTCTGCGCCTCGGCCGGCTGGTGGACGCCGCCGGATGCGCGCAGGCCCTGGCCCTATGGCCTTGCGGGCGCGCCTTTTTCCCTGGATGCCGGCGGCGAAGCCGGGTTTTTTGCCCGCCCGACGCTGATTATGGTCGGTGACCGGGATACGCGCACCCGGCGCACCGCGATGCGTAAAACGCCGCAGGCCCAGGCGCAGGGCGCTACCCGGCTTGAACGCGCCGGCTGGTATTATCAGCGCGCGCAATCCCTGGCAAAACAGCAGCCTACGCCGTTTAACTGGCAATTTATCATCGTGCCCGGGGCCGGGCATCAAAGCCCGCTGCTGGTGGATGAGGCGGCGCGCTTCTTTAACCAGTTTAAGTGATAAGTTTAACCAAAATAACTCTTTAGGCTATTTAGTTATTTTTTATTACCATCCCATCCTTTATTGATTGCCTCGCACTGAGTAACCTTACAAACTCTGGTGATCTCTTTATTCGCGCCCGGCCAAACCGCTACGCACAAGGAAATTCGAACAGCAATGACGACTCAGGCTCCACCTACTTCTTTGCTCCCCCTCAATCCGGAACAATTAGCCCGCCTGCAGGCTGCCACCGGTGATTTTTCACCGCTGCAAATGGCCTGGGTATCCGGTTATTTTTGGGGACAAATCAACCAGACGACCGTCGCCGCGACCAGCCCTGCGCCCGCTCAGGTTCAGGCGCAGGCGATTACATTGCTGTGTGCGTCGCAAACCGGTAACGCCCGCCGGGTGGCGGAACAGCTGCGTGACGATCTGATTGCCGCCAAACTCGATGTCGCCCTGGTAAATGCCGGCGAGTATAAATTTAAACAAATCGCCCAGGAAAAACTGCTGGTGATCGTCGCCTCCACCCAGGGCGAGGGCGATCCGCCGGAAGAGGCGGTAGCGCTGTATAAATACCTGTTCTCGAAAAAAGCCCCCCAGCTTGCCGCCACGCAGTTTGCGGTATTGGGCCTCGGCGACACCTCGTATGAGCATTTCGCCAAGATAGGTAAGGATTTTGACGCGCGCCTGGCCGAGCTCGGCGCCCAGCGCCTGCTGGACAGGGTTGACGCCGATGTGGAATATCAGCCGGTGGCGCAAGCCTGGCGCCGGGATATCCTGGAGGTATTGAAAGCGCGGGTGCCGCAGGAGAGCGCGGCCCGGCAAGCGTTGACCATCAGCGGCGCGGTGGATGAAGTCGACTCCACGCCATATACCAAGGAGCAGCCGCTGGTGGCCGAGCTGGCGGCGTCACAAAAGATTACCAGCCGCAGCTCGCTGAAAGACGTTCGCCATATCGAAATCAGTCTCTGCGACTCCGGCCTGCGTTACCAGCCGGGTGATGCCCTGGGCGTCTGGTATGAAAACGACCCGGCGCTGGTGGATGAACTGTTGAAGCTGCTCTGGCTGGACGGTGGGCAAACGGTGACGGTAGAGGGACAAACCTTGTCCCTCGCCGATGCGCTGCGCGCTCATTACGAACTGACCCAGAACACCACGCTCATCGTCGGGGAATATGCCGCCATCGCCCGCGACGAGGCGTTGCTGGCGTTGACGGCGGATAAAGATCGCCTGCAGCGTTACGCTCAATCGACGCCTATCGTGGATATGGTGCGCCAGGCGCCGGTGGAATTGGGCGCGGATCAACTGCTGGCGTTGCTGCGTCCGCTAACGCCGCGGCTGTATTCCATCGCCTCGTCGCAGGCGGAGGTCAGCGACGAAGTACATATCACGGTGGGCGTGGTGCGCTATGAGGTGGATGGACGGCCGCGCACCGGCGGCGCCACCGGCTACCTGGCCGATCGCCTGGCCGAGGATGACCAGGTGCGCATATTTATCGAACACAATAATAATTTTCGCCTGCCGGCCGATGGCGACACGCCGGTGATTATGATTGGACCGGGCACCGGTATCGCGCCGTTCCGCGCTTTCATGCAACAACGGGAAGCGGATGGCTCCACCGGCAAGAACTGGCTGTTTTTCGGCAATCCACATTTTACCGATGATTTCCTCTATCAGGTGGAATGGCAGCGCTATAAAAAACAGGGCCTGCTGACGGCGATTGATTTGGCCTGGTCGCGGGATCAGCCGGAGAAAATCTATGTACAGGATCGGCTGCGGCAAAAAGGCGCCGAAGTCTGGCGCTGGATAGAGCAGGGGGCGCATATTTATGTTTGCGGCGATGCCAACCATATGGCAAAAGACGTTGAGCAGGCATTACTGGACGTGGTAGCCGGGCACGGTGGCATGGACACCGAGCAGGCCGACGAATTTTTAAGCGAGCTGCGCATTGAGCGCCGTTATCAGCGGGACGTCTATTGATGAGTGAAAAACAACCTACTCCCCCCTTATCCGATAATGAACGGCTGAAAGGGGCCAGCAATTTCCTGCGCGGCACCATCGCCGAGGATTTGCACGACGGGCTGACCGGCGGTTTTAACGGCGATAATTTCCAGCTGATCCGTTTTCACGGCATGTATCAGCAAGACGATCGCGACCTGCGCGCCGAACGTACCGAACAAAAGCTCGAGCCGTTGATCAATATGATGCTGCGCTGCCGCCTGCCGGGGGGCATTATCACGCCGCGGCAGTGGCTGGGCATCGAGGCCTTTGCCGCCGAGCATACCCTGTACGGCAGCGTGCGCCTGACCACCCGCCAGACGTTTCAGTTCCACGGCGTGCTCAAACCCGATCTGAAACAGATGCATCAACTGCTGCACAGCCTGGGTCTGGACTCCATCGCCACGGCGGGGGACGTCAACCGTAACGTGCTGTGCAGCGCCAATCCGGTGGAATCGGTTTTGCATCAGCAGGCCTATGAGTGGGCGAAAAAAATCTCCGAACATTTGCTGCCCAAGACCCGCGCCTACGCCGAGATCTGGCTGGACGGCGAAAAAAGCGAAACCACCGACCAGGAGCCGATCCTCGGCCCCACCTACCTGCCGCGTAAATTCAAGACCACGGTGGTGGTGCCGCCGCTGAACGATGTCGATCTGCATGCCAACGATCTGAATTTCGTCGCCATCAGCGATAATGGCCAACTGGTCGGGTTTAACGTGCTGGTGGGCGGCGGCCTGGCGATGACCCACGGCGATAATTCCACCTATCCGCGCAAGGCCAGCGAATTCGGCTATATCGCGCTGGAACATACCCTGGCCTTCGCCGAGGCGGTGGTGGGCACCCAGCGCGACTGGGGCAATCGTTCAAACCGCAAAAACGCCAAGACCAAATATACCCTGGAGCGGGTCGGCGTCGACACCTTTAAAGCGGAAGTGGAACGGCGCACCGGCATTCAGTTCGCGCCGATCCGTCCTTATCATTTTACCGAGCGCGGCGATCGTTTCGGCTGGGTCAAAGGCATTGAAAATCGGTGGCATTTAACCCTGTTTATTGAAAACGGCCGCATCCTTGATTATCCGGACCGGTTGCTGAAAACCGGCATGGCGGAAATTGCCCGCATCCATAAAGGGGATTTCCGGCTTACCGCCAACCAGAACCTGATCGTGGCCGGCGTGCCCGCGCGGGATAAAGCCAAAATCGAAGCCCTGGCGCGCAAGTACGGCCTGATAAACGACGGCGTTTCCCCGCAGCGTAAAGCGTCCATGGCCTGCGTGGCCTTTCCCACCTGCCCGCTGGCGATGGCCGAGGCCGAGCGCTTCCTGCCGCAGTTTGTCAGCAAAGTGGAGGACATTATGTCCGCCCACGGCCTGGGCGATGACGAAATCATCCTGCGTGTGACCGGTTGCCCGAACGGCTGCGGCCGCGCGATGCTGGCGGAAATCGGCCTGGTGGGCAAGGCCATCGGCCGCTATAACCTGTACCTGGGCGGCGATCGTTCCGGTGAGCGCATCCCGCGCCTGTATCGGGAAAATATCACTGAAGACGAGATCCTGGCCGTGATCGACCAGACCGCCGGACGCTGGGCGGGAGAACGCCAGCCGCAGGAAGCCTATGGTGATTTTGTTATCCGCGCCGGTATCGTCAAGCCGGTGGTTAACTCAGCCCAGGATTTTTATGACTAACCCGAGGGGCGACCTATGAGCAGCCTGAACCTGACCGAACTGAATGTGTTGCCGAAAGAGGAACAAACGGCGGCGCTCGCCGATACGAACCGTCAGCTTGAAGCCCTGACGGCGGAAGAGCGCGTGGGTTGGGCGCTGGCAAACCTGCCCGGCGAAACGGTATTATCGTCAAGCTTCGGCATCCAGGCCGCGTTGTGCCTGCATCTGGTGACCCGCCAGCGGCCGGATATCCCGGTGATCCTGACCGATACCGGCTATCTGTTTCCGGAAACCTATCAGTTTATTGATGAGCTGACTGACAAGTTGGGCCTCAATCTGCGGGTATTCCGCGCGGAACTTTCCCCCGCCTGGCAGGAGGCCCGCTACGGCAAACTGTGGGAGCAGGGGGTGGAAGGGATCGAGAAATACAACCAGATCAATAAAGTCGAACCGATGAACCGCGCCTTAAGCACGCTAAAAGCGCAAAGCTGGCTGGCGGGGCTGCGCCGCGAGCAGTCCGGCAGCCGCGCCCATCTGCCGGTGCTGGCCATCCAGCGCGGGGTATTTAAACTGCTGCCGATAATCGATTGGGACAATAAGCAGGTGTACCAGTATCTCAAGGCGCACGACCTTGGCTATCATCCGCTGTGGGAGCAGGGCTATCTGTCGGTGGGCGATACCCATACCACGCGCAAATGGGAGCCGGGCATGAGCGAGGAAGAAACGCGCTTTTTTGGTTTAAAGAGGGAGTGCGGTCTGCACGAGGGGTAAGTTGCCAGGTATCTCTATCAATGCGCGGTTGATCAACGTCTCCCTTTTACCTAAGGATTGTGGATAAAGAGACGCGCTGAACAATACACCCTCATTCCGCGGGCATGCGGTTTTAACGCCGCATGTTTCACCTGTCAACTTATCTACGGCTTTTCCCCCTGGGTCAACCCTTGCAGCAGCGGCCATAATAACCGCATGCTGTCGCGGGCGCGTTTGCCGATTTGCCCGGTCAGGTGGCTATCAAGATACTGCACATTATCGCGCTGACCCTGGTAACGCACCATGCCCTGGGGAAAATTGGCGCTGGGCTTACGCTGGCGGCAACCGTCGCCGATGGTGCCCGAACCCACGTCCAGCACCGCGAATCCCGCCTTGGCGAACGGCAGTGCGTCGCTGGCGCAATCGGCGGAGGTTCTGACGCCGGGACTCAAAATCAGCGGAATACCCGCCTGGCGCGCCCGTGCGCCCAGGTTTTTGACCAGTTCCTGTATGCGGATGTCGCCGCTGTCCGGGCTATAATTGACGCGCAGCTTGTCGCCGGCCACCAGGCTGTCGAGATTAATCACCAGCAGCGTATTGCGCTTTTCCTGCGCCGACATGCGCTGCAGGTAATCATCCACTCCCAGGGTTTCCGGCTCCCCGGCGCTAAGCGCCACAAAACGCACCCCGACCACAAGCGGGCCGCGGCCGAGCTGCTGCGCCAGGCCGAGCATCACGCCGAGGCCGGAGGCGTTATCGTCCACGCCCTGCAGCGTCAGGCCGCCTAAATTATTATTGAGGTCCGCCACGCTTCGCGGCATAAAGGTATCCATATGGGCCAGGATCAGCACTTCGCCGGGGGCGCTGCCGGCCCGGGCGGCAATCACCGAGGTGGCGGTGATTTTGCGCCAGTCGGCCTTGCCGGCGCCGCCGTGAAACAGATAGCGGGTATTAAAGCCGCGCAGATCGCTGTGGAAGCCCAGCTCGGTGAAACGATGCTGGAGGTAGTCCGCCGCCATCAGCTCCGCGGGGCTGCCCGCCATGCGACCGGGGAAATAGGTGGCGATATAACGAATCTGCTCCTGCGCGTACTGGCCTGGCGTGAAGGCGGCGGCGGGCGCGCAAAACGCCAGCAGGCCGCCGAGGCTCAGCGTTAAACGGGCGCGTCTGCTGCGACCGGGGTGAAACATAAAACAGTATCCTTAATCGATGGGAACGGTATTGGTTTTTGCCGCTTAACCCGGCGCTATAGTATGAGACCGCCACGCGGGCAATACAATTTGTACCCAGAGGCGCGAACGGACAACCGCACGATTCGTTGCCGGTCTCTGCGCTGGGCGGGAGGGGGAAACGCGGCGTTATTCCATTAAAGCAATTGTAATTCCAATTAACTATTTCATAGAACCTAATCGCAAGACGTATAGTCACATTATTGCTAAGCCAACTCATCAAAGGTAGCTGTGGATTATTTACCTCTTTTTGCCGATCTCAGGCAGCGTCCGGTACTGGTGGTCGGCGGGGGCGAGGTTGCCGCACGCAAAATCCTGCTACTGCGGCGCGCCGGCGCACAGGTCAGGGTCGTCGCGCAAAGCCTTTCTCCCGAACTCGATCTGCAGGCGCAAAGCGGCCATATTCATTGGCTTGGCGAGACGTTTGCCGCCGGCATGCTGGACGGCGTGTTCCTGGTGATCGCGGCCACCAACGATCGGGCGCTTAACGCCGAGGTCTATGCCGCCGCCGAACAGCGGCACATCCTGGCCAATGTGGTGGACGATCAGCCCATGTGTTCGTTTATCTTTCCCTCCATCGTCGATCGATCGCCCATCATGGTGGCGATTTCCTCCGGAGGGGCGGCGCCGGTACTGGCGCGCATCCTGCGCGAAAAACTCGAATCCCTGCTGCCGGCCTTTCTTGGCCCGATGGCGCAGATGGCCGGCGCTTTTCGCGAACGGGTAAAGCAGCATCTTCCCGGAATGGACGCGCGACGACGTTTTTGGGAGCGGGCGCTGAACGGGCGGTTTGCCGGCCTGGTGGCGCAGGGGCGGCTTGACGGCGCCCGGGACGAGCTGGAGCGGGAGCTTAGCGCGCCCGCCGGACAGGCGGGCGAAGTGGCCCTGGTGGGCGCCGGCCCGGGCGATGCCGGCCTGTTGACGCTGCGCGCCTTGCAACTCATGCAGCAGGCGGATGTGGTGCTCTATGATTACCTGGTTAGCCCTGAGGTGCTTGAACTGGTGCGGCGCGATGCACAACGGATTTGCGTCGGCAAACGCGCCGGCGACTTTTGCATGCCGCAGGAAGAGATCAACCGGCGGCTTATCGAACACGCCCGGCAGGGTAAACGCGTGGTGCGCCTGAAAGGCGGCGACCCGTTTATCTTCGGGCGCGGAGGCGAGGAACTGCAGGCGGTGGCCGCCGCCGGCATTGCTTTCCAGGTGGTGCCGGGGATAACCGCCGCCGCCGGGGCCACCGCCTATGCCGGAATTCCCCTGACCCACCGCGATCATGCGCAAAGCGTGACCTTTATTACCGGCCACGCGCGGCGCGGCGGCGGCGATCTCGATTGGCCGGCGCTGGCGGCGGGCCGCCAGACCCTGGCTATTTATATGGGTTTAATGAAAGCGGAGGACATCAGCCGGCGGCTTATTATGCACGGCCGTTCGCCCATGACGCCGGTGGCGGTGATAAGCCGCGGCACCCTCGCCTCCCAGCAGGTGCTGACCGGAACCCTGGATCAACTTGACGTCTTGGCGAAACGGGCCTCGACTCCGGCTTTGCTGGTGATTGGCGAAGTTGTCACCCTTCATGATGAAATCGCCTGGTTTGGCGCCCAACACCTGGCGGCGCAACAGCGCGCGACGTTGGTTAACCTGGCTTAAGGATGTAACAATGGATCAACAACGACATACTCATTTGCGGCAGCTGGAGGCGGAAAGCATCCACATTATCCGCGAGGTGGCGGCCGAATTCGCCAACCCGGTCATGATGTACTCCATCGGCAAGGACTCCTCGGTAATGCTGCACCTGGCGCGCAAGGCGTTTTTCCCGGGCACGCTGCCGTTTCCGTTGCTGCATGTGGATACCGGCTGGAAATTCCGTGAAATGTACGAATTTCGCGATCGCACCGCCAAGACCTATGGCCTTGAGCTGCTGGTGCATCGGAATCCGGACGGGGTGGCGATGGGTATCAACCCCTTTATCCACGGCAGCGCCAAACATACCGATATCATGAAAACCGAAGGGCTGAAACAGGCGCTGAATAAATACGGCTTTGACGCCGCGTTCGGCGGCGCCCGGCGCGACGAGGAAAAATCGCGCGCCAAGGAGCGTATTTACTCGTTTCGCGATCGTTTGCACCGCTGGGACCCGAAAAACCAGCGCCCGGAGCTGTGGCATAACTATAACGGCCAGATAAACAAAGGTGAAAGCATCCGCGTTTTCCCGCTCTCCAATTGGACCGAACTGGATATCTGGCAATATATCTACCTGGAAAATATCGAGATCGTGCCGCTTTATCTCGCGGCGCCGCGCCCGGTGCTGGAGCGCGACGGCATGCTGCTGATGGTGGATGACGATCGCATCAACCTGCAGCCCGGAGAAGTCATCAGCCAGCGCATGGTGCGGTTCCGCACCCTCGGCTGCTGGCCGCTGACCGGCGCGGTGGACTCCACGGCGCAGACCCTGCCGGAAATTATCGAGGAAATGCTGGTGTCCACCACCAGCGAGAGGCAGGGCCGGGTTATCGACCGCGATCAGTCCGGATCGATGGAATTGAAAAAACGTCAGGGTTACTTTTAAGGAGCGGGCGACATGAACACAACCATAGCCAGGCAAATCGCCGAACAAGGCGGGGTGGAAGCCTACCTGCACTCGCAACAATATAAGAGCCTGCTGCGCTTTCTCACCTGCGGCAGCGTGGACGACGGTAAAAGCACCCTGATTGGACGCCTGCTGCACGATACCCGGCAAATTTATGAAGATCAACTGACCACGCTGCACTCCGACAGCAAGCGCCTGGGCACCCAGGGCGAAAAACTGGACCTGGCGCTGCTGGTGGACGGCCTGCAGGCGGAACGGGAACAGGGCATCACCATTGACGTGGCATATCGCTATTTCTCCACCGAAAAGCGTAAATTCATCATTGCCGATACCCCAGGCCATGAGCAGTACACGCGCAATATGGCCACCGGCGCGTCCACCTGCGATCTGGCGATCCTGTTGATCGACGCGCGTAAAGGGGTGCTGGACCAAACCCGCCGCCATAGTTTTATCAGCACCCTGCTGGGGATCCGGCATCTGGTGGTGGCGGTCAATAAAATGGATTTGGTCGACTACCAGCAGCACGTATTCGAGCAGTTCAAACAGGATTATCTGCGTTTCGCCGAGGAACTGCCGGTCGATCTGAGTATTACCTTTGTGCCGATTTCCGCCCTTGACGGCGATAACGTCGTCACGCCAAGCGTCGCGATGCCCTGGTATAACGGCCCGACGCTGCTGCACGTGCTGGAGACGGTCGAGGTCATCAATCTTAACGAGCAGCAGCCGATGCGCTTTCCGGTACAGTACGTCAACCGACCCAACCTGGATTTCCGTGGTTACGCCGGCACCGTGGCGGCGGGGTTGCTGCGGGTTGGCCAGGCGATAAAAGTGCTGCCTTCGGGCGTAACCTCGTCCATTGCCCGAATAGTCACCTTCGACGGCGATGTGGGCGAAGCCTGGGCCGGTGATGCGGTAACGCTTGTCATGGCGGATGAAATCGACATCAGCCGGGGCGATCTGGTGGTGGACGCCGGCGAAACGATGCGGCCGGTGCGCAACGCATTGGTGGATGTGGTCTGGATGACGGAAAAACCGCTGATGGCCGGCCAAAGTTTCGACATCAAAATCGGCGGTAAAAAGACCCGCGCCCGTATTGAAAATATCCAGTATCAGGTGGAGATCAACAGCCTGACCCAGCGTGTGGTGGACAGTCTGCCGCTCAACGGCATCGGCCTGGTGGAACTGGCGTTCGACGAGGCGATGGCGGTGGATAAATATCCGTATAACGCCGTGACCGGCGGCATGATTTTTATCGATCGCCTAAGCAACGTAACCGTAGGCGCGGGCATGGTGCGCGAGCCGCTGGCGGAAACCTTTAACGAGCCGCATAACCACAGCGAGTTTGAGCTGGAGCTGAACGCGCTGGTCCGCCGCCATTTCCCGCACTGGGGCGCGCGCGATTTGCTGGGCGGGAAATAATCATGGCCTCACGGCATACTCAACCCCTCCCGGCGCCCGCGGGCAATATCGTCTGGCACCAGCATCCGGTCACCCGGGAAGATCGCGAGCGGCTGCACCGCCATCAGGGGGCGGTGGTGTGGTTTACCGGGCTTTCCGGCTCGGGCAAATCCACCCTGGCGGGCGACCTGGAAAAGGCGCTACATCCGCTGGGCGTCAGTACCTATTTGCTGGACGGCGATAATGTGCGCCATGGTTTATGCAAGGACTTGGGGTTTACCGACCGGGATCGGCGGGAAAATATCCGCCGGGTGGGCGAAGTCGCGCGCCTGATGGTGGATGCCGGGCTGGTGGTGCTGACCGCGTTTATTTCCCCGCATCGCGCCGAGCGCCAGATGGTGCGCGATATGCTGCCCGAAGGCCGGTTTATCGAGGCGTTTGTCGACACGCCGCTGGAGATTTGCGAAGCCCGCGACCCCAAGGGCCTGTATAAAAAAGCCCGCGCCGGCGATTTACCGCATTTTACCGGCATCGACTCGGTTTACGAAGCGCCGGAACAGCCGGAGATTCATCTTGACGGTCAACAATTGGTAACACATTTGACCGGGCAATTGTTAGACCTGCTGCGTGGCCGCGTTATCATCAATTCCTGATAAGCCGCATCGATACCACGGTCGGCCGGCCGTGGTATCCCTAGCCCAGGAATTTGGATGTATGCTGAACGTCACCCCAGTCAAGCGCGTTTTGCCGGTTAAAGCTGCAACCGCCCCGGCCGTTGAACGCGCCGCCGAAGAGCCGTCCTATGGCTTTTGGGGGGCAATGGCGGGGTTTATCTTCTATTGGCTGGCCTTTGCCGTCCCCATCCTCACCTATGGCGCCAACGCGTTATTCTTTCTGCTCTACACCTGGCCTTTTTTCCTGGCGCTGATCCCGGTATCGGTGGTGATCGGCCTGGTGTTCAGCGTACTGCTGGCCGGCCGGCTGGTACTGATGATCATCAGCATCGGCCTGTCGGTCTTTTGCCTGTTCTGGCTGGTATTCGCCCTGCTCACCGGCTGGTAACGCGCAGGCGGGGGTTACGGCGGGTAACAAACCGTAAAAAATACGCAAAAATCCGGCTAAAAAAGCGGCTTTGCCGTCTTTTCCGGCTGATTTTACCGCCCGGTGTGGAGTCCTGGCCCAAGTTATGGGATGATTGGCCTGTCTTTTAGGGGGCGGGGATGGGAAAACTTACGCTGTTATTACTGGTATTGCTTGGCTGGCTGCAATATTCCTTGTGGCTGGGTAAAAATGGCGTACACGATTTAGTCCGGGTTGAGGATGACGTGTCGGTCCAACAGGCCGGTAATGCAAAGCTTAAAGCGCGCAACGATCAGTTATTCGCGGAAATCGATGATCTCAACGATGGACAAGAAGCCATCGAGGAACGATCACGTAATGAACTCGGCATGATTAAGCCGGGAGAGAGTTTTTATCGTCTGGTGCCGGACCAGTCTAAACGCCGGACCGCAGCGCCCGCTTCACAAGATAATCAATAATGATCACATCCGACGCGGCGTTCCCCGCCACCATTGCCATCCTGCCGGCCGCCGGCGTCGGCAGCCGCATGCGCACCGATTGCCCCAAGCAATACCTCGCCATCGGCGATAAAACCCTGCTGGAGCATGCTATCGACGCGCTGTTGCGTCAATCCTGCGTGCGCCATGTCATTGTCGCCATCAGCGCGGATGACCCTTATTTCGCCTCTTTGCCGATAAGCCGCGACGCGCGCGTCAGCCATGTCACCGGCGGGCGGGAGCGCGCCGATTCGGTTATGGCCGGCCTGCGGGCGGCGCGCAGTCTGGCGCGCGGCGAAGAATGGGTGCTGGTGCATGACGCCGCGCGTCCTTGCCTGCATCAGGACGACCTGGCCCGCCTGCTGGCCATCGCCGCCCATACCGCCATCGGCGGCATCCTGGCGACGCCGGTGCGCGATACCATGAAACGGGCCGGCGGCGGCGCCATCGACCATACGGTGGATCGCGACGATCTTTGGCATGCCATGACGCCTCAGCTCTTCCCCCTGGCCCTGTTGGAATCCTGCCTGGCCAGGGCGCTGGCGGACGGCGCGCGCATTACCGACGAAGCCTCGGCGCTGGAGCACTGCGGCTACCGGCCGCTTCTGGTGGCCGGGCGCGCGGACAATATCAAAGTCACCTGTCCGGAAGATTTAGCCCTGGCAGCATTCTATTTTACCCAATTGCAAAATAGCGCCATTGCATAAGCAGAATAATAAGGAGAACCGGTGAAGCGTATCCGTATCGGTCATGGTTTTGATGTCCACAGGTTCGGTGGCGAAGGTCCGTTGATTATCGGCGGCGTGCGTATTCCCTATATCCAGGGATTAATCGCCCACTCCGACGGCGACGTGGCGCTGCATGCGGTGACCGACGCGCTGCTCGGC
Organism: Acerihabitans sp.; assembly: GCF_036398755.1. Taxonomy (NCBI): domain Bacteria; kingdom Pseudomonadati; phylum Pseudomonadota; class Gammaproteobacteria; order Enterobacterales; family Pectobacteriaceae; genus Acerihabitans; species Acerihabitans sp. Next base: position 62,506 of record NZ_DASWOM010000114.1, read on the forward strand.
GCCGCCGCGCTCGGCGATATCGGCAAGCTGTTTCCGGATACCGACGCGGCTTACCAGGGCGCGGACAGCCGCGCGCTGCTGCGCGAAGCCTGGCGGCGGATACGGGACAAAGGCTACCTCCTGGGCAATATCGATATCACCATCATCGCCCAGGCGCCGAAGATGGCCCCGCATATCCCGCAGATGCGCATTCATCTGGCGGAAGATCTGGAGTGCCATATGGACGATGTCAACGTCAAGGCCACCACCACTGAACAATTGGGTTTCACCGGGCGCGGCGAAGGCATCGCCTGCGAGGCGGTGGCGTTGCTGCATAAACTATGATCACGTCTCTGAACGTCGACGATTTATACCGGCTGCACGGCGAGCCGTCGGCCACCGGTATCATCAAGGCGCGGCCCGAGGATTTCCTGGTGCTGGAAGATCTCGGCTTCGAGCCCGACGGCGCGGGCGAGCATGTGCTGGTACGGCTGCGTAAATGCGGCGCCAATACGGTATTTGTCGCCGAAGAACTGGCCAGGTTCGCCGCCATCCCCGCCCGGTCGGTGAGTTATGCCGGGCTTAAAGACCGGCATGCGGTCACGGAACAGTGGTTTTGCCTCCATCTGCCCGGCAAGGAAACCCCGGATTTCTCCGCCTTCCGGCTCGAGGGTTGCGAGGTGGTTCGGGTCACGCGCCATGGCCGCAAGCTGCGCATCGGCACGTTAAAAGGCAATGCCTTTACCCTGGTGTTGCGCGAAATAAGCGATCGAAACGCGGTGGAACAGCGTCTGGATATCCTGGCCGACGAAGGCGTGCCCAATTATTTCGGCAGCCAGCGTTTCGGCCATCAGGGCAATAACCTTGATCGGGCGCTGCGCTGGGCCCGGAATGAAATCAAGGTCAAGGAGCGCGGTAAGCGCAGCTTTTACCTGTCCGCCGCACGCAGCGCGCTGTTTAACCTGGTGGCAAGCCAACGCCTTGAGCATCTTGGCCGCCGTCAGGTGCTGGCCGGCGACGCGCTGCAGCTTACCGGCCGTGGCAGCTGGTTTGTCGCCACCGAGCAGGATATGCCGGACGCCCCGGCGCGCGTGGCCAGCGGCGAACTGAGCCTGACCGCGCCGCTGCCCGGCGACGGCCCGCCGGGCAGCGAGCGAGAGGCGCTGGCGTTTGAGCTGCAATGCCTGTCCGGCCAAGCCGAATTACTCGGTTTATTGGCCAGGGAGCGGCTGGAACCGGCGCGGCGCGCCCTGTTGCTCAGGCCCGCCGATCTGCGTTGGCAGTGGCGCGACGACGCCACGCTCGAACTCTCGTTCGCGCTGCCGGCGGGCAGCTTCGCCACCAGCGTCATCCGCGAACTGCTCGACGCGCCGGTGGATATTGCCCTATAACCCGCATTAGCCCGGCGTCCATCCCGACAACGGGTATTTTGCCGACCGGCCGGCACGGCAGGCTTCACCACCGTAACGTTTCATGCCATTATTGCTGCTATTCCCGGCCTGTCGCCGCTGTTGTTCATTGGGTGGGCAGGCCGATTTTGCCCGATGGGTGGGCGGCGCGATAAGAACGATTAATAATTAATAAAGCAAATAATGATATGCGCATACTATTAAGCAATGACGACGGCATCCATGCGCCCGGCATCCAATCGCTGGCGGCCGCGCTGCGCCGGTCCGCCGACGTGGAGATCGTGCAAATCGTGGCGCCCGATCGCAACCGCAGCGGCGCGTCGAACTCCCTGACCCTTGACCGGCCGCTCAGGGCGCTAAAAGAAAGTAACGGCGATATCGCGGTTCAATCCGGCACGCCCACGGATTGCGTCTACCTCGGCGTCTCCGCCCTGATGCGTCCCGGTCCCGATATCGTGGTGTCCGGCATTAACACCGGGCCGAATCTAGGGGATGACGTTATTTATTCCGGAACCGTGGCCGCGGCCATGGAGGGGAGGCACCTCGGTTTCCCGGCGCTGGCGATTTCACTGAACGGCGACACCTTTTATGATACCGCCGCGGTCATTGCCTGCCGGCTTATCCGGGCGTTGACACTTGAGCCGTTGCGCACCGGCAGGATCCTCAACGTCAATGTCCCCGACCTGCCTTTATCAGACATCAAGGGCATCAAGGTCACCCGTTGCGGCAGTCGGCATCCCGCGGCCCATGCCATCCGGCAGATGGACCCGCGCGGCCGTGAAATGTTCTGGATCGGCCCGCCGGGAGAAACATTCGACAAAGGACCCGACACTGATTTTGCCGCCATTGAGCAGGGATATGTTTCCATTACGCCATTACAGGTGGATTTAACCGCCTATTCCGCTCAATCGGTGCTTACGTCGTGGTTGGCTAACGCGGAGGTCAGTTGGACATGGTAAACCGGCGCACCCAGGCCCTGCTGGAGCAGCTCCGCCTGCAGGGAATAAAAGATGAAAGGCTGTTGCAGGCCATCGAATCGGTTCCGCGCGAGCGATTTATCGACGAAGCGTTCGAACATAAGGCGTACGACAATACCGCCTTGCCCATCGGCTCGGGCCAGACCATTTCACAGCCCTATATCGTGGCGCGCATGACGGAGCTGCTCAGGCTTCAGCCGACCTCGCGCGTGCTGGAAATCGGCACCGGTTCCGGCTACCAGACGGCTATCCTCGCGCATCTGGTACAGCACGTCTGTTCGGTCGAGCGCATCAAGAAACTACAGTGGCAAGCCAAGCGCCGCCTGAAACAACTGGACTTGCACAATGTATCCACCCGCCATGGCGACGGTTGGCTGGGCTGGCCGTCGCGCGGCCCGTTCGATGCGATAATCGTCACCGCCGCGCCGCCGGAAATTCCCACGGCGCTGATGATCCAGCTGGCTGAGGGCGGTGTCATGGTGCTGCCGGTCGGCGAAGATACCCAGGACCTGACCACCGTAAATCGCCTGGGCGGCGAGTTCCGGGTGGAAACCGTCGAAGCGGTACGGTTTGTACCCCTGATCAGGGGAGAACTGGCATAACCGGCAGGCTGTTTAACTCGCATACCCTCTCCTGGCGCACCCGCGGCCATACCTTAACTTTCTATACAACTGTTTTATGGCGACTTGCCATGGATGTTGCTAGCATTAACAGCACAAAATTAACTTTTAGGAAATAGCTGAAAATACCCTCGCTCATGAAGTAATGCGTGAAAATAGGATGTATAACGATAATGTCTGGCATGTTTGGAATGATGATTGGCTTTGCTGCCATAGGGGAGAGATGAGCATGGGAAGCCCGAAATGCTATTGGCGCCGCATTGCGGTATGTTCAATGGCAAGTTTATGGTTGGCGGGTTGCGCCAGTGATGAGACAGCGGCACCAATCAGTAGCGTGGGCGGCGATAACAACAGCGGTATGACGACCCCCGCCCCCGTTCAGAGACCAAGGCTGCAACAGCAGCAGCCGCAAACACAACCGCTGCCGACGCGGCAGTTGCAACCGGTAGCGCCCGTCCAGCCGAATGTGGTGGAAAACGTGAGTGCCGCTAACCAATCACCTGAAGGGAATATTGTATATAACCGCAGCTACACGACTATTCCAAAAGGCTCCTATGGCGGCACTACCTATCAGGTCAAGCGCGGCGATACCTTGTTTTATATCGCCTGGATTACCGGAAATGACTACCGTGATTTGGCAAAAAGGAATAATATTCCGGAACCTTATGGATTAAACGTAGGTCAAACCCTACAAGTGAGTAACGGAACGGCACCTTTAACCGGTGGCGGGACCGTGACGGCTAGCGAGGTAAGCGGCGGCGGCATGCTGGCGAACAACGGCGGAAATGCCGTTTCTTCCGGCGCCAATGTTGCACCAAATACCCCGGCGAATACGAAAATGATGAGCTCGGGTATTGATTCCCAAGCAAACAATGAGTATTCTGAAAATTCAGGTAAACAGAATGTAGGGAAAATGTTGCCATCTAACGGCGGCAAAATGTTACCCACATCGGGAGCAGTTGTTGCGACAACCGCCCCTGTTACCGCGCCCGGTTCAACGTCCGGCACTATGATGTCGGGCGGCAGTACGGCGATAACCGGTTGGCGTTGGCCGACGGACGGAAAGATCATTGATAACTTCTCCGCTGCGGAAGGCGGAAATAAAGGCATCGATATCTCCGGTTCCCGTGGACAACCCATTCTGGCCACCTCCGGCGGACGAGTCGTCTATGCCGGTAACGCGCTGCGAGGGTACGGCAATCTGATTATCATCAAACATAATGATGATTACCTGAGCGCATATGCCCATAATGATACGATGCTGGTACGGGAACAACAGGAAGTTAGCGCCGGACAGAAAATCGCTACCATGGGTAGCACGGGTACCAGCTCGGTTAGACTGCATTTTGAAATTCGTTACAAGGGGAAATCCGTAAACCCGCTGCGTTTTCTTCCGCAGCGATAAATTGGCCGGAATATCCAGATATTCTGTCCTGGGATCACGGGTAGGAGCCATATAATGAGCGAAAACACGCTGAAAGTTAACGAGTTACATGAAGAAGCCGAATTCGACGAGAATGGAGCCGAAACATTTGACGAGAAAGCGTTAATCGATGAGCCCGCTGATAATGATTTGGCGGAAGAGGAGTTGCTGTCTCAGGCGGCCAGCCAACGTGTGCTGGATGCCACACAGCTCTACCTGGGTGAGATTGGATACTCCCCGTTGCTCACTGCAGAAGAAGAAGTTTATTTTGCCCGACGTGCGCTTCGGGGTGATGTTGCCTCACGACGTCGTATGATTGAAAGCAACCTGCGGCTGGTGGTGAAAATTGCCCGTCGCTACGGTAACCGCGGCCTGGCCCTACTGGATTTAATCGAGGAAGGCAACCTGGGACTCATCCGCGCGGTAGAGAAATTCGATCCTGAAAGAGGATTCCGTTTCTCTACCTATGCCACCTGGTGGATCCGCCAGACCATTGAACGGGCGATCATGAATCAAACCCGTACCATACGTCTGCCTATTCATATCGTAAAAGAACTGAATGTTTATTTACGCACCGCCAGGGAGTTGTCCCACAAGCTTGACCATGAGCCAAGCGCGGAAGAAATTGCCGAGCAGCTTGATAAACCGGTTGATGACGTAAGCCGTATGCTGCGTCTTAACGAACGTATCACTTCAGTCGATACGCCGCTTGGCGGAGACTCTGAAAAAGCCCTGTTGGACATTTTGTCCGACGACAAGGACAGCGGGCCGGAAGACACCACCCAGGACGATGATATGAAGCAAAGTATCGTCAAGTGGTTATTTGAACTGAACGCCAAGCAGCGTGAAGTGTTGGCCCGGCGTTTTGGCCTGTTAGGATATGAGGCCGCAACCCTTGAGGATGTGGGCCGCGAAATCGGTTTGACCCGCGAACGCGTGCGTCAGATCCAGGTTGAGGGCCTGCGCCGCCTGCGTGAAATTCTGCAAGGGCAGGGGCTTAACCTCGAGGCGTTATTCCGGGAATAGTCCAGGGAATGATGGCCTGGCGGGATTAACCGGCGCTTAAGCTGAAAAAAACGGTGGGGGGAAACCTCCACCGTTTTTTATTTTTTATAACCGGCTTGGCCGCACTGGTCAGCAACGGTTCAGCGGCAGGGTAATCTTTCCCCGCGCCATCACCTCATCCTGCCCCGGCGCCGGAAATTTTCGCGCGTGCTACAGCATGGCCTTCAGGCGGTAAATCCACTCCAGCGCCGCCTTCGGCGTCAGCGTATCCGGGTCAATCCCCTCAAGGGCCGCAACCGCCGGCGCAACTTCCTCCTCCACCGGTTGCAATAACGACAGCTGCGAACCGTCCACCTTGCTCGCCGTGGCGCTGGTGGACAGGCTTTCCAGCTCCTTAAGCTTTTGCCGCGCCCGCTTGATCACCTCGCGCGGCACCCCTGCCAGGGCCGCCACCGACAGCCCATAGCTCTTGCTGGCCGCGCCGTCCTGTACGGTATGCATAAAGGCAATGGTCTCGCCCTGTTCCAGCGCGTCCAGATGGACATTTACCACGCCGGCCATTTTTTCCGGCAGGGTGGTCAGCTCAAAATAGTGAGTGGCGAACAAGGTCATGGCCTTAATCCGTCCGGCCAGGCTTTCCGCGCAGGCCCAGGCCAGCGACAAACCGTCATAGGTCGAGGTGCCGCGGCCGATTTCGTCCATCAGCACCAGGCTTTGCGGCGTGGCGTTGTGTAGAATATTAGCCGTTTCGGTCATTTCCACCATAAAGGTTGAACGGCCGGAGGCCAGATCGTCCGCCGCCCCCACGCGGGTAAAGATCCGGTCCACCGGGCCTATGACCGCCTGCGCGGCCGGAACAAAACTGCCGATATACGCCATCAGCACGATCAGCGCGTTTTGCCGCATGTAAGTGCTCTTGCCGCCCATATTCGGCCCGGTAATAATCAGCATGCGTCGTTCGGGGGACAGCGCGAGCGGATTGGCGATAAAAGGTTCGCTTAATACCCGCTCCACCACCGGATGGCGCCCGGCGCTAATGCGGATGCCCGGCCGATCCGACAGGGTGGGACAAACATAGTTGAGCGTTTCGGCCCGCTCAGCCAGGTTGCTCAGCACGTCCAGCTCGGACAGCGCGGCCGCGCAAAGCTGCAAGGGGCCGAGGTGGGGCAGCAGCAGGTCGAACAACTGGTCATAAAGCGCCTTTTCCAGTGCCAGGGCTTTACCTTTCGAGGTCAGCACCTTGTCCTCGTACTCTTTTAATTCCGGAATAATATAACGTTCGGCATTTTTCAGCGTCTGGCGGCGGACATAATGCATCGGTGCCTGATGGCTTTGTCCCCGGCTAAGCTGGATATAATAACCGTGCACGGCGTTAAAACCGACTTTCAGGGTATCCAGGCCGGTTTTTTCCCGCTCGCGGATTTCCAGGCGGTCGAGATAATCGGTGGCGCCGTCGGCCAGCGCCCGCCATTCGTCCAGCTCCTCATGATAACCCGGCGCAATTACACCGCCGTCGCGCACCAGCACCGGCGGCGCGTCGACCACCGCCCGTTCGAGCAGGGTCCTTAATTCGTCAAACAACCCCACCTGCGCGAGCAGGCCGCGGATGTGCTCCGTCGGCTGCCGCGCCAGCAGCGCATGAATGGCCGGGAATTGCTGGAAGGCATGGCGCATGCGCGCCAGATCGCGCGGGCGTGCCGAGCGCAGCGCCAGGCGCGCCAGGACGCGCTCCAAATCCCCGACCTGACGCAGCAGGGGCTGTAGCTCGGCGACGGGCTCCTGCAGGCTGCTGATGGCCTGCTGGCGATGGGTTAATACGGCGGTATCACGGGTGGGCATATGCAGCCAGCGCTTCAGCATCCGGCTGCCCATGGCCGTCACGGTATGATCCAGTATTTCCGCCAGGGTATTTTCAAACCCGCCGCCCAGGTTTTGCGTTAATTCCAGGTTACGCCGGGTAGCGGCGTCCATCACAATGCCGTCCTGCTGGCGTTCAAGCGTTATGGCGCGGATATGGGGCAGGGAGGTACGCTGGGTATCCTTGACATACTGCAACAGGCAGCCCGCGGCTCGCAGCGCGGCGCTGGCGCGCTCGATGCCGAACCCGTTCAGGTCCCGCGTGCCGAACTGCAGGTTAAGCTGCTGGCGGGCGGTATCCAGCTCAAACTCCCAAATCGGCCTGCGGCGCAGTCCACGGCGGTGCTCGATAAGCCCCATATCCTGCAAGGTTTCGGGGAACAGCAGCTCCGCGGGGTTGGTGCGCTGCAGCTCGGCGGCCATGGCCTCGCGGTCGGCGGGTTCGCACACCAGAAAACGTCCTGAACTGATGTCCAGCGTGGCGTAACCGAACCCGGACTCCTCCTGCCATATCGCCGCCAGCAGATTATCCTGACGCTCATTCAACAGCGCTTCGTCGCTCAGGGTTCCCGGCGTAACGATACGCACCACCCGCCGCTCCACCGGTCCTTTGGTGGTGGCCGGATCGCCTATTTGCTCGCAAATGGCCACCGACTCGCCCAACTGAACCAGCTTGGCCAGATAGGTCTCCACCGCATGATAAGGCACTCCGGCCATGGGGATCGGCTCACCGGCGGACTGCCCGCGCCGGGTCAGCGAGATATCCATCAACTGCGACGCGCGCTTGGCGTCGTCAAAGAACAGTTCGTAGAAATCGCCCATCCGATAGAACAGCAAGATGTCCGGATGCTGCGCCTTCAGGCGCAGGTACTGCTGCATCATGGGGGTATGGAAATCCAGATTTACAGTGTTTGTCATAGCCTTAGTGTTTTTGATCCATTGAATAGGAATTTAATTGTGATTTTCATTGTTCTCGTTCGCCATCACAAGGTCTCGCTAAAAATCACCCGGTCCCGCGTGCGGCAACCGGTCGGCGCATAGACGGTGATGCAGGGTAGGGCACCCGCTATACTAGCTCAGTGCGTGACCGGCTGTCACAGGTAAAAACGCGGCGTTTGCCGTAAAACCACGCGCGCGCGCGCGTCGGACCGCGCGCCAAACGGCGGCGATGCCGGGCCATGCGCCGGGCGCGCGGGTGCGTCAGGACGGCGTTTTTTCACCGTGCCGGGCGACGATATTATCCCGCAATCTGATGATTTCCCGATTGAGCCGCTGTAGCTGGGCAAGCTCCATATCGGCGCTGCCAAACAACGTCTCGGACAGGCACGAAGATTCATTCTCCAGCCGCTGTCCTTTATCGGTGATCGAAATCATGACCTGCCGTTCGTCCTCGGGATTACGTACGCGCTCGATAAACCCCTCGGTTTCCAGCCGCTTGAGCAGCGGCGTCAACGTACTGGTTTCCAACGCCAGCGTGTCGCCGATGCTGCCGATCGATTGTTTGCCCTGCTCCCATAATACATTCAGCACCAGGTACTGCGGGTAGGTCACGCCCATGGCGTCCAGCAGCGGTTTGTAAAGCCGCTTGATGGCGATGGAGGTAGAGTAAATGGCATAGCAAAGCTGCTCCGCCAAAAGGGGACGATGTACCACGGCATGCTCCTTAAGCAAGGGTCTGAACAGCATCATAACATCGTTAATATATTATTAGCTATCGCGATAACAAATAGCTTGACATCCTAGTGGGCACTGCTATTGTTATTGCCATATTATTTATCGAGATAATTATTATCAGGATAAGTAATATGTCCATTAACTCGAAACGAGGAAATATTTATGCTGCAGAAAACACTGACACGCATTGCCGCCGGGCTGGCCTTGGCATTCGCCGTCCAGGGCGCCGCGATGGCGGGCCCGATTAAAAATATTGTCTTGGTGCATGGGGCGTTTGCCGACGGTTCCGGCTGGCAAGAGGTGACCCGCATCCTCGATAAAGCGGGTTACCATGTGGCCATTGTCCAGGAACCGCAGACCTCTCTGGCCGACGACGTCGCGGCAACCCGTCGCATCCTCGGGCAGCAACAGGGAAAATCTCTGCTGGTCGGACACAGCTATGGCGGCTTTATTATCAGCGAAGCCGGGCAGGATCCCTCGGTCGCCGGCCTGGTTTACATTGCCGCGTTACAACCGGAAAAAGGTGAGACCCTCGCCGGTCTGTCAGCTAAAAATCCTCCGGCCACGAAAGGCATCGCTGAAACCGCCGATCATTTCCTCTATCTGAAACCCGAGCTTTATCACGCCGATTTCGCCGCCGACCTGCCCGCGACACAGGCCAGCTTTATGGCGCGTTCCCAGGTGATGCCCGCCGCCGCCATTTTTAACACGCAGGCATCGGAACCGGCCTGGAAAACCAAACCAAGCTGGGCGCTGGTCGCAACCCAAGATCGGGCCATCAATCCGGATCTGGAACGGTTTATGGCCAAACGCGCGCAAAGCCAGGTTGTCGAAGTCAAGGCCAGCCATGCGGTCTTCGCCTCGCAGCCGCGCCAGGTCGCCGAGCTGATTGAGAAAGCCGCTCAAAGCCTGTCGGAATAACCCGGTCCGGTAACGCAACGGCAACGCTAAGCCATTTTCCCGGCTGGAACGGCGAAAATGGCTTGGACTCCCACAAGGGTAGCCTAACGCTATACCGAATGTCTTTTGCCCTCCCGCGCTGTTCTTTGACCCTGTGAAAAGGGTAAAATCCCAGGGTTAAGCTATCGAGGCCGAAAAATCATGCTTTCGTCACGCTATTGCGGCGGCTGAATAATATTATGATCCGGGTTGTTTCCCATCAAATCAAGGAGTCAAGGTGTCACAATTACCCAGTTGTCCCCAGTGTGGTTCCGGTTTTACCTGGCAGAACGCAGAGCAGTTCAATTGCCCCGAATGCGGCCATGAATGGTCGGTAGTTGAGGTATCGGCCGCCCCAGGCGAGGAGTTGATGGTCAAGGATGCCAACGGCAACCTGCTGACGGATGGCGACGCGGTTACCGTCATAAAGGATTTAAAGGTGAAGGGCAGTTCCTTGACGCTGAAAATCGGCACGAAAGTGAAAAGTATCCGTCTGGTGGCAGGGGATCATAATATTGACTGCAAAATTGACGGCTTCGGCCCGATGAAACTGAAATCGGAATTTGTGAAGAAAAGCTGACGGGCAAACGTAATTCTGAATGGACGGCGCATGGAAACGGCATGGTTGCCCTGGGATACCCTGAACCATCATCAGCGGCGCGTGATGCTGGCGGCATGCAAAACGACTTGCCAGGGACGGGGCGACCAGAAGCGGATACTGTTTGACCTTTACACAAAATGGCCTGGAAATAACGTCTAAAATTTCCATGAATTAACACTGGGCTATTTATAATGTGAATCATCTATTTTGTTACTTGTTTATATTTATGGCTTAATATTTTCCCACCAAGGTAAATATATTTTTTCCGCTTGATAATATCTTATTCAATGACAAACATTAAATCCCCCGCCATGATACGCATCCCCGGTTGGAAGTCGCGTTTATTCACGACTTAAGGATTTTTTTCAACAGAAAAGACATGCGGAATAAAATTTTATGCCTCCTATATATTCTATAAATTCAGCTAACTATGTTTCTTTACCTGTAGTCGATGATGCTGATGCGGACATGGCTGAGCACGCATTGGCCGACCACACCCCTTCATCTCGGGTAATCGGTGAACCTCTCTTTTTACCTCAAGCGTCCACCAACCGAGACGCCGCCGTCAAATCATTGATAACAATTACGGAAAGTTTGTGCCGTGGCCTGGATAGATCAGTCGGCGATTTATTGGCGACCCTCAGGGATAAGGAATTACCCGAAACGGAAAAGATGCTGGCCACCCTGAATAATATGCTCGAGCAGGGCGCGGAAATTCCGTTTTCCACCTCCCCGGGCACGCCGGAACATCAGTTGGCGCTGCATCTTCGTCAGGAACTGCGTGACAACCCCGCCGGGACATTTTATGAGCGTGGCCGCCGGATGATTGATTTTATCGGCGCGGTCATGCGCAATGATTTTACCGTTATCTCCGACGGCGCGCCGCGTCGCATCGCAAATGTCATCAGCGTGGCGACACGCACCGGCACTATCGTGGCGTTTTCCACCCTGCTGCGGCAGATGGTTGGCTTTGCCCTGGAAAATAATTTCCGCCTGCTGGGCGCGACGGCGTCCTTACCGCCGCGCCTTATGGCGGGCGTTTTTTCCATGTTGCTGGGACCGGGACTGAATCTGGCCGGCGGGATACGCGATGAAATGAACGGCACCGCGACCAACGTCTCACGCGCTTCCCGCATTTCCATGGGAATGATAAGCGCCGGCGCGCTGGTGGTGATGGCCAGCCACAAACCTGATTATATCTTCGGAACGCTGATGGGATCTATTGGGGTCCAGACGCTCACCTATACCCTGATGCGGGATCTGCTTCAGCTGTTTTTCCCTTTGCACGATAATGGCGGTATAAACGTGGGCGGACTTGTCAGCTGCAGCCTGTTTTACGGTGTGGCGCAAGTGGCGCTTGGCGTCGCCATGGCTGAATTCGCGCCGCATTCCGGCGCTGGTTATGCCATTGATGAAGCCGCTCGGATTGGAAAACATATGGCGGCCTGGGCTTCCGCCGCCGGTGCCGCCGCCATGGTTATCCAGCCGAACATTATCCATGACCTCCTGCGCAGCGCTTTTAATGCCCTTGCCGAGGCCTTTGACGAGCTGCAACGCCCGACGCTGATGAACTGGTTCTCGACGTCGCATGACGGCCTGCGGCCTCATAACCGGACCAAGGCGCCGCGTTCCGGGCGTGAAAAGCCGCCGGCGCGGCGGGAGGGGGTGCGCATAGGGTTACGCCGTCCGCGTATCGGCAACGGATACTGGCCAACCGCCGATCAGGCCGCGGAACAATTTCTCACCACTAACGCCATGCGTACCTCCAACTTTACCGCAGCGGTAGGTGTTTCCCTGACGGCGGCCTCGGTACTGGGCACGACGCGCTTATCCCATTTCGATCAAATGATGGTGATAAATCACCTGGTCGCCGCGGTATTGGTGGTGGGCTATCCGCCCTTTGTCGGGGCGCATGTGAAGCAAGACGCGGCGCCTGCGCCGGGCCATCAATGAAAAACGCTAATGTTTATTTAACCAGAGCCGCTTGTTTGCTGATTCACGGATAAAGTCGAACTTACTCTGGTTGGTCGAGGATATGCGCTTTCTTTCTGAGGAAAGGAAGCGTATCGCCAGCTGAAATATGGCGGAAAATCTGAAGTGGACTGAACCGATTACTGTTTTATTGCCTGACGGCATGGTCAAGAAATAGGCAACTGGCGACGCCTGCAACCACATTCCGCATTAAGGCATAAAATCACTGATGTAACAGATTGATATTGAATGATTTAATTTAAGTTAATTGTTTAGCCATTTGATTAAATTTTTTCATCATTTTTTTTATGGCAAAGTTTGAATGCTCCGTTTATGGTTATCTGGAAAGCCGAGAAAAAATGAGGCGGGATGGGTTGTTCATGTTTTTATGGTCTTCACCAACACGTCATAATATGTTACGCAGAACGGGAGGTATTATCCTCCATGTAAACATTTTGTCACACGGGTCTGTGTCGCCGGGTAAAATAAGCGCTTGAAAGGTGATTGGGATTTAATTTTAGCCTATATTAGGCGCTACAAAGTTACCGTGACGGGGAAAAAGGACTCAAAAACGCATCGTTTTTCGCATCAAATGTGATGCCCAATTGGCAAAATAGGCATTTGACATGCAAGCGGTAATTATATTACAACCTATAAATATTATTGATTAATCACCAATAAATAATCATCAGCCGTGGCTATTTTATTAACAAATTACCGGGGTGTGAATGGACGGATCATTAATTTTTTGTAAAGATGCAATTTTGCGATTTCGTTCAGACTATGATGCTTTGACGGCTATCCCATTGTTGTCCCTGCAAACGTGCCTGGAGGAGGACGATCCGCTTTTTTTGTTAAAATATTTTCGCCATCCTGTTATTATCGAGGAAGACACCACCTTAGCGCATATATTCCTGGCCATTGAACCCTGGGCGACAATGCTAGGTGTCTATCTCGACATCGATGTCATGGCATATATTGATGAACTCAGGAAACCCTCACAGGCGGAATCGGTATTTGACTGGATTGGCATCCAAAAAGTGATCTCGATCCATCGCGCCTATCAACACCAGGACATTAAACCCGGTGAGGATTTTACCGCCTATTTAAATCGTAAACGCGTTCCAACAAGGCGTTTTGATATTGAAGCCGACTATACCGCCAATGGTTATAAAATAAATGATAAAGAACATTATAGTATCAGCGGCGATATCCATACCATCAAAAACGTGCCGGTGGTGGTGAGTAACAGACAGGTGATGGCTAGCTATGGCTATGAAAAGGATAATCTCCTGAACAGGAAGTATCCCGGGGTGGTGGTGAACAATAAGATCAGATATATCCAGGGCGAGATTGATTTTACTTTTTATGAAGCCATGGAAGCGATTTTCAACGATGGGTTATTTTATTACTCTCCACAGGCTGCGAATGACAATATGGCGATGATAAAAAAGATGGCTGAAATGCTCGAAAGCAATGAAGTCTCAAACGCCGCGGATGACACTCATGAAAACTCGGATAATACTGATAATATCTCCCATAATAAAAAAATGACCATCAGCATCACCGAGGAGGCGCTGGATCCCATGGTTGATCATATTGAAGCGGAAAAGGTATATTGGCGTTACATAAAATCACTGTGCGATTCCAATAGCGAACTGCCCATCAGAATCGGACATATCGAGGAAGCTTCGCTGCCGGAATATCGTTTTTCCAATTTTATCATGGAGGATATCTAAAAAATGCCTGCCGGCAGGCTTGGTGTCGCCAGGCTTTAATTCAAAAGAGGATGACGCCGGTCAAGGCGTCACCAATGATTATTCGTAGCGCCGGAAATAAATTTCCAGCCGGAATTGCAATTTGCTGAGCACAGTACTGAACATCAGGTAGATAAACGCTGCCTCGATATACAGTATCAGGGGTTCATAGGTTACGGATACGATACGCTGCGCCGCCAGGAACATTTCCGGTACGGTTATTACCGCCGCCAGCGAAGTGTCCTTGATGAGTGAAATAAATGAATTGGCCAGAGGCGGCAGCGAGACAAATACCGATTGCGGTAAAATAACCCGGCGCATGGCCTGGTTGCTGCTCATGCCGATGGCATAAGCGGCTTCCCACTGCACCTTAGGCACCGACAGGATCGCTCCGCGGATAATTTCCGAGCTATAGGCCCCGACGCTCAAGATAAAGCCTATCAGCGCGGCTGGAAACGCATCAAGCGTAATACCCGCGCTGGGCAACCCATAAAATATCAGGAACAGCTGCACCAACAGCGGGGTGCCGCGAATCACCCAGACATAAAAATCGGCAATCCCTTTAAGCGGCTGCGGACCGTACAGACGGATCAGCGCCACCACAAAACCCACCGCCAGCCCGCCGATAAAGGAGAGGATCGCCAGCGGCAGGGTAAACATCACTCCGGCGGCGAACAACCGCCAGAAGGAGTCCAACATCAGTTGTAGCCAGGGCGGCATCCGCTAGAGCTCCTGTTCCGTAAAATAAATTATTTAGAGATGTCCTGACCGAAGTAACGAACGGCGATGGTCTTATAGGTGCCATCCGCTTTCACTTCATCCAGCGCGGTATTCAATGCTTTCACCAGGTCGGGTTGATTCTTGCGGATCAGAATGCCGGAAGGGGCGTTGGCGTCCTGGGTGGCGACGATTTTCAGCGGCGCGTCCGGTTTATGTTTTTTGAAATCAAGGAAGGATAAATTGTCATTTAGCGTCGCGGCCGCCCGGCGGCTCAGCACCAGGTCCAATGACTGGTTAAAACCATCGGTAGGCACCAGATCGGCACCGTACTTGGTCGCCACCTGGGAATAATTACTGGTCAGGCTTTGGGCGGCCTTTTGCCCTTTCAGGTCATCGAAACTCTTGATGGTGGTATTGTCGTCACGCACGATCAGCACCACTTTTGAATCGATATAGGGCTGGGAAAAATCATATTTCGCCTGGCGTTCCGGGGTAATGCCCACCTGGTTGATCACCGCGTCATAACGTTTGGCGTCCAGGCCGGCAATCAGGCCGTCCCATCGCCCTTCGATAAATTTCGCCTTGACGCCGAGCTTGGCGGCGACGGCCCGGCCGAGATCCACGTCAAATCCCACCAGCTTATCGCTGCCGTCATGGTAGGTATAAGGCGCATAGGTGCCTTCGGTGCCAAAGGTAATGGTGCCGGCGGCTTTAATTGCCGCGAGGCCGTCTTCCGCCTGTGCCTGTACCGCGGTGATAAGCAGGGAGCCGGCTAAAAGTGCTAAAGTCATTTTTTTCATCGTTATTCCTGAAGTGACAAAGTTAAGGGGCGCACGGCGCGCAGACCTGAAGATGTCGGAATGCTAATCCACTTTGGATTTTCCAATAAATGTTATTAAGTAATTAGAAAGTACTTAAAATTATAACAGATAGTTTAATAAGAACTTTAGTGCATCAATACAGTGGTTACAAGCGAAAAATGTGGCCTCTGTAACCCGGCCGGTTCGGGTTATACTGGAATGAGACGATAGCCCCGGCGGTGGACGTTTTCCCGTTTGACAGCCTTGTTAACAGGATGGGAGTATCATGAACGACAGCGATCTTTTAATGCTTAGCACCCGTATCGGCGCGGCGCTCGCCCGGACCGGCGGATTTATCACCTGCGCCGAGTCTTGCACCGGCGGCTGGGTGGCCAAGTCCCTTACCGACGTCGCCGGCAGTTCGGGCTGGTTCGAGCGCGGATTTGTCACCTACGGCAACCTGGCCAAATCCGAGATGCTGGGTGTCAAGCCCAGTACCCTGGAACAGCATGGCGCGGTCAGCGATCCGGTGGTGCTGGAAATGGCCCGCGGCGCGCTGGCGGCGGCGGCGGCGGATTACGCCGTCTCCATTAGCGGTATCGCGGGGCCGGACGGCGGGACGCTGGAAAAACCGGTCGGCACGGTCTGGTTCGGCTTTGCCGGCCGGCAGCGCGCGGCATTCTCGCAGCTGATGCATTTTGACGGGGATCGGGATGACGTGCGGCGCCAGGCGGTGCATTTCGCCCTAAAAACCGTATTAGACACATTTCTCTGAAAATGTGCTTGATACTGTATGATTGTACAGTATAATTGGCATCAGTATCGGCATAGATGTTTGGCGAAAAGAGGGTAGCGATGTCGCTCCCTGCTTGATAGGAGTTGAAATGGCTATTGATGAGAATAAACAAAAGGCGTTGGCAGCGGCATTAAGCCAGATTGAAAAACAGTTTGGCAAAGGCTCTATCATGCGCCTGGGTGAAGATCGTTCAATGGATGTTGAAACAATCTCCACAGGTTCTCTTTCCCTTGATATTGCACTGGGCGCCGGCGGTTTGCCCATGGGACGCATCGTTGAAATTTACGGGCCGGAGTCGTCGGGTAAAACCACCCTGACCCTGCAGGTGATCGCGTCCGCGCAGCGTCAAGGCAAAACCTGCGCGTTTATCGATGCCGAGCATGCCCTTGATCCCATCTACGCAAAAAAACTTGGCGTGGATATCGACAACCTGCTGTGTTCGCAGCCCGACACCGGCGAACAAGCCCTGGAAATCTGCGATGCATTGACGCGTTCCGGCGCGGTTGACGTTATCATCGTCGACTCCGTGGCGGCGCTGACCCCGAAAGCTGAAATCGAAGGGGAAATCGGCGATTCGCACATGGGACTGGCGGCACGTATGATGAGCCAGGCCATGCGTAAACTGGCGGGTAACCTTAAGAACGCCAATACCCTGCTCATCTTTATCAACCAGATCCGTATGAAGATTGGCGTCATGTTCGGTAACCCGGAAACCACCACCGGTGGCAACGCGCTGAAATTCTATGCCTCGGTACGTCTGGATATCCGCCGCATCGGCTCCGTCAAGGAAGGCGAAGTGGTGGTGGGCAGCGAAACGCGCGTCAAAGTGGTGAAGAATAAAGTCGCCGCGCCCTTCAAGCAGGCTGAATTCCAAATCCTGTATGGCGAGGGCATCAATATCCGCGGCGAACTGGTGGATCTGGGCGTTAAACATAAGCTCATCGAAAAAGCCGGTGCCTGGTATAGCTATAACGGTGAAAAAATCGGCCAGGGTAAGGCCAATGCCTGTGTGTTCCTGAAGGAACGCCCGGAAATTGCGGCGGATCTGGATAAAAGACTGCGCGATATGCTGTTGAACAGCCCGGAAACCACCAGTTTTGCCGGCCCAAGCGATGAAGTTGATGAAAGCGCCGCCCATGAGAGCAGTGAAGAAGCATAACGCTTCCACGGCTTGGGGGCGGGTATCATGCGCCGCCACGGTCGGTAGCTTATGAGCACGCTGCTCGATCGCGCTTTACGTTTGCTCACGTTGCGCGATCACAGTGAAGCGGAGCTGCGCCGCAAACTGGCGGCACAGCCGGCCGCCAGGCGGCGTTTTAAAGCAAGGCCGGCAGTGGACGCGCCGGACGCGCCTGATATCACCGAAGCCGAGATCCAGGTAGTGGTCGATTACTGCCTGCAAAATGACTGGCTGGACGATGCGCGTTTTGCCCTGCGTTATGTGAACAGCCGTAGCAAAAGAGGATATGGCGAACAAAAAATACGCATGGAGCTGCTGCAAAAGGGAATAAACAGGGAAACCATAGATATCGCCTTTACCGAGGCACAAATCGATCGGTCGGCACAGGCGCAGGACGTTGCCTGGAAGAAATTCGGGCAACCTCTCCCACCCGATCGGGAGGCCAGGGCCAAAGTGCAGCGTTATCTCCTTTCACGCGGTTTTTCCTACGATGAAATCCGATCAATTTATATAAATTTTTAATTTGATGGCCTGTGGGATTTTACTTCCCTCCAAAGAAAATTTATCTTATTCCCACTTTTGAGTTCGTGAACGCTACTGTAGCGCCCCAATACTGCGCTATTCTGTTTCCGATCCGTTCGTTTAGCTTGATTCCGGGACAACTATGAGCAAGAGCACCGCTGAGATCCGTCAAGCGTTTCTCGATTTTTTCCATAGCAAAGGCCACCAGGTAGTCGCAAGTAGCTCCCTGGTGCCAGATAACGATCCGACATTGCTGTTTACCAATGCCGGCATGAACCAATTCAA
>NZ_DASWOM010000115.1:0-63955 GCF_036398755.1 Acerihabitans sp.
ACTGCCTTTTCTGCCGCTGAGCATAACATAAACCGGCTGGTAGCCGCTTTCAAGAGGCGGAACCACGATAACGGCTTTAAAATCTAATTCACTCAGGTCAGGGTAGGTCGTCATCAGCGGCAATTTAACGGATTGCCCTTGATTGCCGGTATTAACGATTGATGAAGGTTCCTCGCCCGGCGCCCCTGGCACACGTGGCCCATCGGTGCCGGGCGCTTTATCTGGCGTAACAAGAATCGTTCTTGCGGGGATTTCATCAGTCCCGGGTAACGTGCAGCGATAAATACCATCGCTGACATATTCCCCAGGTAATACACGAATGGGTATAGCCAAGACGGTTTTGATCAGCTCGACCCGTTTCCCATGGGGGGTGATGGAAACACGGGCATGGTAATGCGTATCAACGGTAGCCGCTGCGTGCAAATTAGTGGTGGACGGGAGATGCATCCACTCGACGCTCAGGGAATCTGGAATTATGCTTTCCCGTGGAACCTTATCGCTTCCTTGACCGACCGGTTTGGAATAAAAGAGGGCAGCACCGACTGCCGCCATAGGGCCGGATATGCTTGCAAAGACAATACGATGTAACGCAGCTAAGGTATTTTTAAATACAGCGCCTTCCATAAATCGTGCGGCTGGCGTCAAAGTGGTCGCGGCTATGGTCAAAGCCTGGCCTGTATTTATGTGTGTCTTTTTGGGCTGTTGTTCTTTTTCTATTGGGTGGTAGAGGTTTGTAACGTTTATCAGATAATCCGCTGTTTTCCATACCCTATATTTGGTTTTATTGACATGATCGACCAGTATATCCGCCGTTTGTTGACGGAGGGTTCTTTCGTGTTTTGCAAGATTAATGCTGTGTTCATAACGAAACCACCGTTTTTGATTTTCGGTTGTAGGATTCGATGACTGCTCTTTCTCAATCGCCTCTCTTTCAGTGATAAGCAACGCAATCCGTTGGTTACATTGCTTAAGCTGATTATCGACTTCTTGCTGCTTTTTCAAGGCGTTGGCATGCTGACTTTTAGCAAAATCGGCATTTTTTTTTGACCCGCTCAGGGCATACGTCATACTTTTGAGCATGATAATCATTGTGCTCTTTAAGGTTCTGACGATCTGCTTCATCGCGCAATTTTTCGGCCGCGGTAATATGAGGCTGAAATGCCTTACTCATATTGTCTAAATCATGAATTCTAATCAGTTCCAGCTCTTGGAGTTTTAAATGATTTAATTTTTCCTGAAGTTCATTATTTTGCAATTGAAGATCTGCCATTTGCATGTTATGTTCTTCGTTAATTCTTTCAATTGCTTCACGCATTTGGCGTTCTGCTTCCAAACGCTGTTGTTCCGCTCGTTTGTTAGCCTGCGCAAGGGCTCTTGATGCGCCAATCAAATCCCCTGTCGATTGGAGAGACGCTTTTGTTTTCGCCATTGCGGAGGCAAATTGTGTATTTTGTTGCATTTGGCTATTAGCCAGTATTTGATCGGTCTTGCTACGTTGGCTGGCAATACTGGCCGCCAGCTTATTGGTTGAATTTGCCTGTTGCATCCATTATGCACATGCCGTTAGGCGACGTTGAGTCCGCATATACTCTCAATGTTTCGTCCATATTCCTTCCCTAGATTACGATTTATAATTATGCTATTTATTTTCATATCCGATCGCCATAAAAATTAAAGAAATGGCTGATGGGATATTCAATAACAATAAATCACAAGGAAAGTAGCCAAAGGTTAAATAGATGGGCATGCCGCTGAAAAAATTTATACAATGCTGCTATTTCAATTGTATGCAAATATCAAGGTTAGCTGGTTAATCGCTGCGCTAATTCAACATCAGAATACACGCGCCGGGGGCGACGTTATGCCTGTCGACCGGCACGCCATTCAGGCCGCCGGCAAAATCGACGTCAGGCTTCAACGATTGGAAATATTGTTCACTGGTTTCGATCTGAGCAAATCGGCCGTGAATGATGATCTTCATCGGTGTTGGAGTCTTGAGTATCCGGGGACGTATGGGGAAAGTGCGGTGATTCAAACTGGTGATTCAAAAAGGGAGGCTGTAATCGATGCTAACAGCGCCCACCTTTCTTGCTTTGCCCTTTCAGTGTAAGATGCCTGCATATTTTACGGGTGGTTTTGTTTTTGTGTCCACGTCCGTGCCCATTGTCATGATTTTTATCAAAAATACCCGAGAAAATTCCTTATAAATGAAGAACATTCGTAATTTCTCCATTATTGCCCATATCGACCATGGCAAGTCGACCCTGTCCGACCGGCTGATCCAAACCTGCGGAGGCCTGGCGGAACGCGAAATGGAGGCGCAGGTCCTGGACTCCATGGATCTGGAGCGCGAGCGCGGTATCACCATCAAGGCCCAGAGCGTGACGCTTGACTACCACGCCAACGACGGCCAGACCTACCATCTCAATTTTATCGATACCCCGGGCCATGTGGATTTCTCCTACGAGGTTTCCCGCTCCCTGGCCGCCTGCGAAGGCGCGCTGCTGGTGGTGGACGCCGGGCAGGGCGTCGAGGCGCAAACCCTGGCCAACTGCTACACCGCCATGGAAATGGACCTGGAAGTGGTGCCGGTACTGAATAAAATCGATTTGCCCGCCGCCGATCCCGACCGGGTGGCGCAGGAAATCGAGGATATCGTCGGCATTGACGCCACCGACGCGGTACGCTGTTCGGCCAAGACCGGCGTGGGCATTCCCGAGCTGCTGGAGCGGCTGGTGCGGGATATCCCGCCGCCGCAGGGCGATCCGGAAGCGCCGCTGCAGGCGCTGATTATCGATTCCTGGTTTGATAACTACCTGGGCGTGGTGTCGCTGGTGCGGGTAAAGAACGGCACCCTGCGCAAGGGCGATAAAATCAAGGTGATGAGCACCGGCATGACCTATAACGCCGACCGGTTGGGCATATTCACCCCCAAACGCATCGATCGCGATATCCTCAGTTGCGGCGAGGTGGGCTGGCTGGTCTGCGCCATCAAGGATATCCTGGGCGCGCCGGTGGGCGACACCCTGACCCTGGCCCGCCAGCCGGCCGACAAGGCGCTGCCGGGTTTCAAGAAGGTGAAGCCGCAGGTGTACGCGGGCATGTTCACCATCAGTTCCGACGACTATGAGGCGTTCCGCGACGCGCTGGGTAAACTCAGCCTCAACGACGCCTCGTTGTTCTACGAGCCGGAAAGCTCTACCGCCCTGGGCTTCGGCTTTCGCTGTGGTTTCCTCGGCCTGCTGCATATGGAAATCATCCAGGAGCGCCTGGAGCGCGAATACGACCTGGAGCTTATTACCACCGCGCCCACCGTTATCTACGAGGTCGTGACCACCGCCAATGAGACCATTTATGTCGACAGCCCGTCCAAGCTGCCGCCGCTGAACAATATACTCGAGCTGCGCGAGCCTATCGCCGAATGCCACATGCTGTTGCCGCAGGAGTTCCTGGGCAACGTGATCACCCTGTGCATCGAGAAACGCGGCATGCAGACCAATATGGTCTATCACGGCAACCAGGTGGCGCTGACCTATGACATTCCGATGTCGGAGGTGGTGCTGGACTTTTTCGACCGGCTTAAATCCACCTCGCGCGGCTACGCCTCGCTGGACTATGGTTTCAAGCGGTTCCAGACCTCGGACATGGTGCGGGTGGATATCCTTATCAACGGCGAGCGGGTGGATGCGCTGGCCCTGATCACCCACCGCGACAATTCACAGCGCCGCGGGCGTGATATTGTGGAAAAAATGCAGGAACTGATCCCGCGCCAACAGTTCGATATCGCCATCCAGGCCGCCATCGGCAACCACATTATTGCCCGGTCCACGATTAAGCAATTGCGTAAGAACGTACTGGCTAAATGTTACGGCGGCGATGTCAGCCGTAAAAAGAAACTGCTGCAAAAGCAGAAAGACGGCAAGAAACGCATGAAGCAGGTCGGTAACGTTGAATTACCACAGGAAGCGTTCCTGGCGATCCTGCACGTTGGCAAAGACAGTAAATAACCCAAAGGAGTTGGCATGGCAAATATGTTTGCCCTGATCCTGGCAATAGCCACCTTGATAACCGGCATTATCTGGTGCGTGGATCGATTTAAACTGGCTCCGGCGCGCCGTATCAGGCAGGCGCAGTTAACCGCGGGCGAAAACGAAGCGCAAAACCAGGCATTGCTGAAAAAGGCCAAGCAGCCGGGCTGGGTTGAAACCTGCGGTTCCATCTTCCCGGTATTATTGGTGGTGTTTATTGTACGGTCGTTTATTTACGAACCGTTCCAAATTCCCTCCGGCTCCATGATGCCGACGCTTCTGGTGGGCGATTTTATCCTGGTGGAAAAATTCGCCTATGGCATCAAAAATCCCATTACCCAAACAACGCTGATACCCACCGGTCATCCGCAGCGCGGCGACATCGTGGTATTCAAATATCCCGACGATCCGAAGCTGGATTATATTAAACGGGTCATCGGCTTGCCGGGCGATCGGATTATTTACGATCCGTTGAACAAAAACGTGACCGTGCAGCCGGGATGCGCCGGCAAATCGTCGTGTGCCAGCGCGCTGGCGGTCACCTACAGTGATATGGCGCCGAGCGATTTTGTCCAGACCTTTGATTCCACCGGCAACGGCGAGTCGGCCACCGGTTTTCTGCAGGTTCCGCCCGATCAGCAGGTGGACGGCGGTATTCGCCTGGCGCAGCGCACGGAAACCCTGGGCAACGTCACGCACCGTATCCTGACGGTGCCGGGCCAGCGGGATCAGGTGGGGATGTATTATCACCAGCGCGATCGGCAACTGGCGGAGTGGTCGGTACCGGACGGGCAATATTTCATGATGGGCGATAATCGCGACGACAGCGCCGACAGCCGTTTCTGGGGATTTGTGCCGGAAAAAAACCTGGTCGGCAAGGCTACGGCGATTTGGATGAGCTTTGAAAAACAGGAAGGTCAATGGCCCACCGGCGTGCGTTTACGCCGAATCGGTGCAATACATTAATCAAATACGTTTTTTAAGCGAAGCATTATTATGCTTCCCGTTGTAGAATACCCCCTTCTGGCAATAAAGACTGGCTCCCGTTTCGGGAGCCACTGCACACGAAACAGTTTTGGCCCGGTATTGTCCCGACAGGCCTGTTCCCGTCTGCTGTAGTTATTTGACGCATGGTTGAGTTATTGGTAACGCATGAATCCCATCTTGATAAACAGGCTCCAGAAAAAACTGGGCTACACTTTTCAACAGCACGAGCTTTTGTTACAGGCCCTGACACATCGAAGCGCCAGCAGCAAACATAACGAACGGCTGGAATTCCTGGGCGATTCCATATTGAGTTTCGTTATCGCCAATGCGTTATACCTGCGCTTTCCGCGGATTGACGAAGGCGATATGAGCCGGATGCGCGCCACGCTGGTGCGGGGCAATACCCTGGCGGAAATGGCCAGGGAGTTCGAGCTGGGAGAGTGTCTGCGCCTGGGGCCGGGCGAGCTGAAAAGCGGCGGGTTTCGCCGCGAGTCCATTCTTGCCGATACGGTAGAAGCGCTGATTGGCGGCATTTTTCTCGATAGCGATATTGAAAATATCGAGCGTCTGATCCTCAATTGGTACCAAAGCCGCCTGGACGAAATCAGCCCCGGCGACAAACAAAAGGATCCGAAGACCCGTCTGCAGGAGTATCTGCAGGGGCGTCATTTGCCGTTACCTACCTATCTGGTTGTTCAGGTGCGTGGCGAGGCGCATGACCAGGAATTTACTATTCACTGCCATGTCAGCGGCTTGCCGGAACCCGTCGTGGGCAATGGTTCTAGCCGCCGTAAAGCCGAACAGTCAGCCGCCGAGCAGGCGCTGAAAGAGCTGGAGCTTGAATGAACGAAGATAAAACCTATTGTGGATTCGTGGCGATTGTCGGGCGGCCCAACGTGGGCAAGTCCACCCTGCTGAACCAGTTCATGGGCCAGAAGGTCTCCATCACCTCGCGCAAGCCGCAGACCACGCGTCACCGCATCATGGGCATTCATACCGAGGGGCCTTACCAGGCCGTCTACGTCGATACCCCCGGGCTGCATATCGAAGAAAAACGCGCCATTAACCGGTTGATGAACCGCGCCGCCAGCAGCTCCATGGGCGACGTGGAACTGGTGATTTTTGTCGTGGAAGGCACCCACTGGACGCCGGACGATGAAATGGTGGTCAATAAGCTGCGCGGCGTAAGCTGCCCGGTGGTTCTGGCCATCAATAAAGTGGATAACGTTACGGATAAAAGCAAGCTTTTGCCGCACATCACTTTCCTTAGCCAGCAGATGGATTTTCTGGATGTGGTGCCGATCTGCGCCGAAACCGGCATGAACGTCGATACGCTCGCGGGTATTGTGCGTAAACATATGCCTGAAGGCGAACATCAGTTCCCGGAAGAGTATATTACCGACCGCTCGCAGCGGTTCATGGCGTCGGAAATCATCCGCGAAAAGCTGATGCGCTTCTTGGGCGAAGAGCTGCCTTATTCGGTGACGGTCGAGATCGAGCGTTTTATCACTAACGAACGCGGCGGTTATGATGTCCACGGCCTGATCCTGGTGGAGCGCGAAGGCCAGAAAAAAATGGTTATCGGCAACGGCGGCTCCAAGATCAAGACCATCGGTATCGAAGCTCGTCAGGATATGGAAACCATGTTCGAGAACAAAGTGCATCTCGAACTGTGGGTCAAGGTTAAATCCGGCTGGGCCGACGATGAACGCGCCTTGAAAAGCCTCGGTTACGGCGACGATGTCTGAGGACCCCGCCGATGGAAGGCTGGCAGCGCGCATTCGTCCTGCATGGACGCCATTATAGCGAAACCAGCCTGCTGTTGGATTTTTTTACCGAGAACGACGGCCGGGTACGTATCCTGGCAAAAGGGGCGCGTTCCCGGCGCTCGGCGCTTAAAGGCGTGCTGCAGCCGTTTACGCCGCTGCTGATCCGCTGGAGCGGACGCGGCGAAGTAAAAACCCTGCGCAGCGCCGAACCGGTCTCCATGGGATTGCCGTTGACCGGCCTGATGCTGTACAGCGGCCTGTACACCAACGAACTACTTTCCCGCGTGCTGGCGCACGAAACCGATTACTCCTCGCTGTTTTTTGATTACCTGCACTGCCTGCAAACCCTGGCCGGCGCTACCGGCTCGCCTGAACCCGCGCTAAGGCGTTTTGAACTGGCCCTGCTCGGCCACCTCGGCTACGGCGTGGATTTTCTGCACTGCGCCGGCAGCGGCGAGCCGGTCAGCGATGATATGACCTATCGTTATCGCCAGGAAAAAGGTTTTATCGCAAGCGTCATCATCGATCACTACAGTTTTACCGGCCGCGAGCTGCGTTCGCTCGCCACGCGCGAATTCGCCGATATCGCCGCCCTGCGCGCCGCCAAACGCTTTACCCGCATGGCCCTCAAACCTTATCTTGGCGGCAGGCCGCTGAAAAGCGCCGAGCTGTTTCGCCAGTTCATGACGCCCAAGCCCCCGCTTAAAACGTTGCCCAACGACGGCTCGTCCAGTTAAACTGGCGACTTGAAAACCCACGCGTCACGGTTACCGAGGATGGTATGTCAGCACTGTTGTTAGGCGTCAATATCGATCATATCGCCACCCTGCGCAACGCGCGCGGCACGGCGTATCCCGATCCGGTGCAGGCGGCGTTTATCGCCGAGCAGGCCGGGGCCGACGGCATCACCGTGCATTTGCGCGAAGATCGCCGCCATATTACCGACCGTGACGTGCGCCTGCTGCGTGAAACGCTGCAGACCCGCATGAACCTGGAAATGGCGGTGACGGATGAGATGGTCGAGATCGCCTGCGCCACGCGTCCCCACTTTTGTTGTCTGGTGCCGGAAAAACGCCGGGAAGTCACCACCGAAGGCGGCCTGGACGTGGCGGGACAGCGGACGAAAGTGGCCGCCGCCGTGGCGCGTCTGTCCGCGGCCGGGATCCAGGTTTCGCTGTTTATCGATGCCGACGAGGCGCAAATCGCCGCCGCCGCCGCCGCGGGCGCCCCTTATATTGAAATCCATACCGGCGCCTATGCCGACGCGGTGGACGAAGCCGCGCGCCTGGTGGAATACCGGCGTATCCGCCAGGCCGCTGATTATGCCGCCGGCCTTGGCCTTAAGGTCAATGCCGGGCACGGCCTGACCTATCATAATGTGCAGCCGATTGCGGCGCTGCCGCAGATCCATGAGCTGAATATCGGCCATGCCATTATCGGCCGCGCGGTAATGAGCGGACTTGCCGGCGCGGTGGCGGAAATGAAGCGCCTGATGCTGGCGGCGCGCGCCTGATGGCGATCCTCGGCATCGGCACCGATATCGTGGAGATTGAGCGCATCGAGGCGGTGGTGGGGCGCAGCGGCGACCGTTTCGCGCGCCGCATCCTCAGTGATGCGGAGTGGGCGCAGTTCCAGGCCCATCGGCAACCGATACGCTTCCTGGCTAAACGTTTCGCGGTAAAAGAGGCGGCGGCCAAGGCGTTCGGCACCGGGATCCGCAACGGGCTGGCGTTCGCCCAGTTTGAAGTGGTCAACGATGCGCTGGGCAAACCGGGCCTGAAGCTTTATCTACAGGCCGCCGAACTGGCGATAAGCCTCGGCGTCGCCCGCATGCACGTCACTCTGGCCGATGAACGGCGCTACGCCTGCGCGACGGTGATTCTCGAGGACCAGGGCTGAATAACCGGCGCTAGAGGGAATCGGCGATGCGCAGGCGATATCTGCCGGGCTTGGCGCCACGTCTATTCAGTGCGTGTAAATCAGCGCGTGCAAATCAGCACATGTAAATCACGGCGGCCCGCGGCCATCAGAGCCGATCGCCGTGATACATCACGACAAATTTTTCCCATAACTGCTCATTAGTCTCGATAAGCGCGGGATCCTGCATGATGGTATTATCGATCGGACAGACTTTCTGACAGGTGGGCGTATCGTAGTGGCCGACGCACTCGGTGCAGCGATTGGGGTCGATTTCATAAATCTGCGCGCCCATGGTAATGGCCTGGTTCGGGCATTCCGGCTCGCACATATCACAGTTGATGCATTTTTTCGTGATAAGCAGGGCCATGGTGTTCTCGGCGACAGTGATAAAGCAGGGCGTGAATTATACCCGCCGGGACGATACATGCCAACAGTTTTAACCCGTGCGTAAATTGACGCGCCAACTTCACAGCGAGTATAACCGTGCGGACATCAATGCCGCGTCCTTTTATAAAAAACATCGCCGAATTGATGAAGGCAAGGGCGTAGCGTATTGGCGAGTGACCCTATATATGCGTAACGGAATAAAAACAGCAAGGTATGATGATGTAGGGTGACGTGAATTTATCCCGGTCGAGGCTGGGACACACATGTCATTTATTGTGGGGGAAAATTATAATAAATTCTATATAAGAATGGTTGTTAAATGAAAAAGGCCTGCAAGGCCTTTTTACGCACAAGGATACTTTAAAACTATAAAGTAGCTTCATTCATTTGATATCATGATGTCTAGATCATGTTACATAAATATCCACCGCCGGGGAAATAGGTGCCGTCATATTTTTTCGGGTGTGGATGGTAGCCGATGGCCTTGCCATTGCCATCACGGGCGCAGACGCTATCACCGGCCTGTTGCTGGCTTTTGGGAACTGCGCCAAACAGGCCCGGATCATTCCAAAATTGCTTTTGTCCGGAAGCGGTTACGATTTTTGGTGATGTGCTTGACGGTTTTTCACCCGGGGTTCCGCTTAAATATGAGCAGCCTGACGACATTATTAATAAACACGTTAAGGGTATCAAAAAAAACGCTCTGTTCATTTTTATTATTCCTGTAGTAAATATTCCAATCGAAACCATAAACACGGTTTTTGACAGCAAAAGGTTATGTGATTTTAGAAAATAGGGTGCATATCTGTTAAAAGATATAACGGCATCAGTTTGCATGCGTGACTGTGAATATTCAATTAAGATAATGTAAAAAATGAGTGAAATTTAGCTATGGAAAAAATTTATTGTGAAATAAAGTTATGAAATTTATTCTCAACACAAGGAAGACAAATGAAATGATACGTATTTTTGTAAAAAACAGCACGCTATTAAATATAGATATATCGTTGAATTAACTGAAATTTATTGAGTCGTTAGCAAAACTGCCGCCTAAACTCATCATGAGAATGCTCTGATATTGCAAGCCGGCGGGAGGGGGCGGGTTTGCGGCGGTTTTTCGTCATCCTTGACTCGGGTATTAATCATTCTTTCGCCAGGTCTTCTTTGCCTTGGGCGAATAAGGGCGTGTGTGTCAGGGCGTTTTCTCTCGAAGCCTGACGCTTGGGGCGCGGGGAGATAAACGATGATGTCCGCGTCCATATTGTTAATCCAGAAAGGAGGCCTTTGGGGCCGATTTGCGCTACAGTAGGCGCAATGTTCCTGCGTTACGCAGTGGTAAGATTAAAAAGCAACCTGTCCAAGCCTGATGCCCTGCGGGCAACGGCGGGCGTTGAGTGGAAAAATGCACAAAATTAAAGAGCTGTTTTTCTTTGGTATGATTGGCGCCGTCGGTTTTGTCGTTGATTCGGGGGTGCTGTATTTACTGAAAGAGGCGTTGGGCCTGTATGTTGGCCGCGTGATTTCCTTTGTCTGCGCGGTGCTGACCACCTGGATCCTCAATAAACTCATTACGTTTCGCAAAAGCCGCAGCGGGCATTCGGCCTGGTCCGAGGCCCTCAGGTACGGCATCTGCATGCTTAGCGGCGGAGCGGTAAACTACCTGACCTACTGGCTGCTGGTGTCCAACTATGCGTTTGTGCAGCGGTACCCCATTTTGGGCGTGGCGGCGGGGAGCCTGACGGGAATGTTTTTCAATTATGCCACCGCAAAGTTTTTTATATTCAACCAGGACAGAAGCCTGCCTGCGTCGTCCGGTGGTAAACAGCCTCATCCTTGACGCGGGACATACGGCATCGGCCGCAGAAGCGGATTCAGGCGGCAGCCCGGCATCATATTAGTTTTTTGACCAGTTCCTCGCTATGGCGGATGCGCTGCGGCGCCTTGTCCAGATCGCGCTGCACCAGCGCCATAAACAGCAGGTCGGTGAGCGATTGCTGGGCGATATTGGAGGAAATGGCGCCGCTGCGCTGCGCCTGTTCTTCCGCTACCGTATAGAGGGCAATATCGGCGTGCTGTTGCAGCGCATTGGGCGAGAAGTGGGTGATGGCCATTACCCGCGCGCCCACCCGGTGCGCCTCCTGCGCCGCCAGGTTGATCTCGCGGCGCGTGCCGCTAAACGAAATAGCCACCAGCAGATCTTCCGTGCCGACCGCCTGGATGGTGGCCAGCAGCACATGCATATCGGTTTCCGCCACCGCCGACATGCCGATTTTCATCAGCTTATAGGAGAAATCCTTGGCCACCAGTCCGGAGGCGCCGATGCCGACGATAATCACCCGGCGCGCCTCCTGCAGCAGCGCCACCGCCAGGCGGAGTTTTTCCTCACTGTTGATGTCAAGCGTCGCCCGCAGGGCGGCCACTTTCTCCGTCAGCAGCTTTTCGCCCACCGTTTTCAGCGGGTCGTCGCTTAAAATATGGTTATGCACCGGTATCGACGGCAAATTGTGGGCGCCGGCCATGGCTTCGCTGAGCGCCAGTTTCAGCGCCGGAAATCCCTTATAACCCAGCTTTTGCGCGAACTTCACCACGCTTGACTGGCTGACGCCCGCCTGTTCGGCGACTTTTTGCGAGCTCAGATGCCGGGCCTGGTCGGTTTGCGTTAACAGATAATCGGCCAGCTTGCGGTCATTTTGCGACAGGGTGCGATAAAGCTGGCGAATACGCAGCACACTGCTCATAAAGAACGACTCATAAATAACGGCTCACAGCAAATGACGCATAACGAACATCTCATAAAGAATGGCTCATCCCGAACGGCGCATGAAAACGACCTGGAAATAGCGGCTGGTAACAAATGATCCATGGGCGGCGCCCCCTTGATGATGCCTGAGGAAAAAAGCGCGCGCCGTCATCATGCCCGCCAGCACGGCCGCATGGCCGAGGCGGTCCGCAACCGACAGGGTACATAATTTTCTCGCCTGGCGGAATTTAATATTCAATAATAGCCGCAATTTATGAATTAATAATTCAATGGTGACGTGATGGACAATGATCTGGCTACCCTGGGCGCGTTGGTCTCCGAGACCCGCAATCCGGCCTCGATGAACCTGGATACGCTCTCTACCCTGCAAATGGTTACGCTGTTTAATCAACAGGATCGGCTGGTGCCGGAGGCAATCGGACGCGAGCTGCCCGCCATCGCCGCGGCGGTGGATCAGGCGGCGGCGGCGCTTGCCGCCGGGGGACGGCTTATCTATATCGGCGCGGGCACCAGCGGGCGCCTGGGGGTGCTGGACGCGGCCGAATGTCCGCCGACCTTCGGCGTGTCCGAGGGCCGGGTGGTGGGGCTGATAGCCGGCGGGCCGGGCGCCTTGCTGAAGGCGGTGGAGGGGGCCGAGGATAGCCTGACGCTGGCACAAGAGGATTTGCGGGCCATCGGGCTGTGCGCCGTGGATATGGTGGTCGGGCTGGCGGCATCGGGCCGTACCCCTTTTGTTATCGGCGGGTTGCGCTATGCCGCGGGGCTGGGGTGTCCGACGGCGGCCATTTCCTGCAATCCCGATTCGCCCATAGCCCGCGAGGCGCGCATCGCCATTTCGCCGGTGGTGGGGCCCGAAGCGCTGACCGGCTCCACCCGGATGAAATCCGGCACCGCGCAAAAGCTGGTGCTGAATATGATCTCCACCGGCGCCATGGTAAAACTCGGCAAGGTCTATCAAAATCTGATGGTGGATGTGAAGGCCACCAATATCAAGCTGGCGGATCGCGCCTGCCGTATCGTGGCCGAGGCGACCGGCTGCGATACGGCGCGGGCCGGGGAGATTCTCGCATTGACCGGTTATGCGGTGAAACCGGCGATTTTAATGATCCTGACCGGGGCGGACGCCGGCGAAGCGGCGCGCCTGCTGTCGGAGCACCGGGGCTATTTGCGCCATGCCCTTGATGCCGGCCGATAAAACCCCGGCATTCAGGTCGCGGTTAACGGGCTACATCCCGCAGAACTGACTACACTGAAAGCAGCCACACGCGCAATCGCGTATTTTTTCCCTCCCGGCGGCGGACGTGATGCCCGCGGGCCGGTCAGGCCGTTACCCTGGCGACGGGGACGGCGCCCGGGATAACTGGATGTCTTAACCGGAGGAGTCGCTTTGAGTCGCACAGCAGCCTCGCGCATTGTTTTTTTCGATTTGGACGGCACGTTGCATCAACAGGATATGTTCGGTTGTTTTCTGCGTTACCTGCTGCGACACCTGCCGTTGAACGCCATCCTGGTCCTGCCGGTATTGCCGGTGGTCGGCATCGGGTTATTGGTGAAAGGCCGTTCGGCGCGCTGGCCGATGAGCCTGCTATTATGGTCGATTACCTTCGGTCACAGCGAAGCCCGTCTGATCCGCTTGCAGGAACGTTTTGTCATCTGGTTTCGCCAGCGCGTCACCGGCTTTCCCATGGTGCTGCGGCGCCTGAACGACTACCTGGCTTCCCAGGATACGCAGGTGTGGTTGATAACCGGCTCGCCGGAGCCGTTGGTGCGGGGAGTGTACGCCGACGCGCTGTTTCTTGCCCGGGTTAAGCTTATCGGTAGCCGGATGACCCGCCTGCGCGGCGGATGGGTATTGACCCTGCGCTGTCTGGGACATGAAAAAGTGGCCCAGCTTGAGCGTGAACTGGGCACTCCGCTTAAGCTTTACAGCGGTTATAGCGATAGCCTGCACGACAGCCCGTTGCTCTATTTTTGCGAACATCGCTGGCGGGTGACCCGTGATGGCGGGTTAAAACAACTGGATTAAAAATTCTCTTTATCCTTGTATAATCACCGGCTGCGAATCAACCGGGAGAACCGATATGCACGCCGAGCAGGGCGACGAATTCTGGATGCGCCACGCCCTCTCCCTGGCGGGCAGGGCCGAGGGCGAGGGCGAGGTGCCGGTCGGCGCGGTGTTGGTCCTGGATGGACAGGCGATCGGCGAGGGCTGGAATCGTTCCATCGGGCGTCACGATCCCACCGCCCATGCCGAAATCATGGCGCTGCGCCAGGGCGGGGCGGTGCTTGGCAACTACCGGCTGGTGAATACCACGCTTTATGTCACACTCGAACCCTGTGTGATGTGCGCCGGCGCGATTATTCATGCGCGCGTGGGACGACTGGTGTTCGGCGCCAGGGACGAAAAAACCGGCGCGGCGGGTTCGCTGTGCGATGTGCTGCGCCTGCCGGGCGTTAATCATTGCGTGGTGATAAGCGAAGGGGTGCTGGCCGGGGCGTGCTCCGCTCAGCTAAGCGCGTTTTTCCGCGCCCGCAGGCAGGCGCACAAAGCGCGCCGCCTGGCGCTGAAACCCGAGGATCCGACGATTACCGAGTAGCGCCGCCGGGCCGGATCCAGGGCGGCGCGGCAGCGGCGCCCGCCGCGTTTGCCGGGAACAGGCCGGTTATCTGCGGCGGAATCGCCGTCGGCGTCGGGGTGGGGGTCGCGTCGGGCTTCGGGGCCAAGGGGGCGGCCGCCAGCTGCGCCGCCTTTTTTTCTTTCTCTTCCAGGTAGCCGCTCAGGCTCATTTCATACCGGCGGATATTTTCCACATAATTGTAGGCTTGCTGGCCGCGGGCATAGCCATAGGTGGTTTGCTGGTAATAGCGCGGCTGGCTAAGCATCGGCAGGCGCAGCTTGACGTCAACCCAGCTGTCGGGATTACCCTGTTGCCTGGCCGTCAGGGCGCGCGCGTCCAGCATATGCGCATATCCCATATTATAGGCGGTCAGCGCAAACCAGATTTTTTCATCCTCGGGAATGGTATCGGGCACTTTTTGCATCATGCGCTCAAGATACATGGCACCGCCACGGATGCTTTGTTCAATGTCCAGCCGATCGGTAATGCCCAGACTATCGGCGGTGGCGCGGGTCAGCATCATCAGGCCGCGCACGCCGGTGGGCGACACCGCCAGCGGGTTCCAGTGGGATTCCTGATACGAGATGGCGGCCAGCAGCTTCCAGTCTATTTCACTGGCGTATTGCTGGAACAGGCCCTGCAGCGCCGGGAGCGTGGCGTCGATGGAGGACAGGAAGGTCTTGGTATCCACATAATCAAAGCTGCCCACATGGCCGAGGTATTTTTCTTCCAGCCGCGCCAGGGTGCCGTCCGCCTGCTGGCCGCTGAAAAAATCCAGCAGGGCGGCGGAGAGATTATTACTGCCGTACCGGGACATATACCAGGTGACCGGTTCCTCGTCGCTGACGTCAAAGGCCACCGCCAGCTGCGGATGTACCCGTTGCAGCAGGCCGACGGTCGCCGAATCCACCAGCGTATAGTCGAGCTTGCCTTCCGCCACCTGCTCGAGCAGCGCCTTGCTGCTGAGATCGGAAGACACCTCCCACCGCAGTTGCGGATATTTTGTCTCCTTGAGGCCGCGCAGCAGCGAGATATGCGCCGAACCGGAGGAGACGGCCAGCCTACCCTGGAGGGCGCCGAGGCTTTTCGGCCGCGGCTGGCCCAGGCGGTACACCAGCTGCTGGGAGACATAATAGTAGGCGGGGCCGGTGGTAAAACGCTGCAGGCGGTCGTTATTGTATATCAGTCCGGCGGCGAGCAGATCGGCATGGTCATTGTCCAGGTCGTCGAACAGTTCATTCAGGGTATGGCGCTGGCGGATCACCAGTTGGACCCCCAGGTAATCGGCGAAACGCTTCGCCAGTTCGTAATCAAAACCGGTTTGCTGGTTGTTGGCGGTATAAAAGCTCAGCGGAGCGTCGATGGTGCTGACCCGCAGCGTTCCCCTGGCTTTTATCCGGCTGAGTTTATCGTCCTGCATGCTGTGCCAGGGAACGTTTAACCACAGCGCCCAGGTCAGCATGACGGCGATAACGCCAATCACGACGTAATTTAATTTAAAACGCTTCAAATAGTTATCTCTCGCCGGGGCGACGTTATCCCTGTCTCTTACGGCAGTGTTATTATCTTTTTTCCCTGGAGTCGGAGCATTTTGCTTAACAAAGCGCCAAGGTGCAACTTTATTGCGTTCCCGCGCGGCGGCCGTTTAAAGAAGAAGAATCGCAACAATAACCGCGCAAACGGTTTCGTCCGCCGCCGGGATTCTCTATAATGGCGCGCGTTTCCCACCTAAAGCTGCGCTAAAGATGCGCTCCATGGCAAGCCGTATCCGAGCACCTTTGGTCGCCGGTTCTAAGACGAGAGATCTTTTATTATGGAAATACTGCGTGGTTCGCCCGCTCTGTCGGCGTTTCGTATCAACAAGCTGCTGTCGCGCTGTCAGGACGCCCGGCTTCCGGTAAGCGAGGTCTATGCTGAATATGTCCACTTTGCCGACCTGAGCGCGCCGCTTACCGTTGAAGAGCACGCCCGGCTGCAACGGCTGCTGAAGTATGGACCCTCTCTCGCCGAACACGCGCCCCAGGGCCGCCTGCTGCTGGTTACGCCGCGTCCCGGCACCTTGTCGCCCTGGTCGTCGAAGGCCACCGACATTGCCCATAACTGCGGCCTGGCGCAGGTAAAGCGCCTGGAACGCGGATTGGCGTTTTATTTTCAGGGCGCGTCGATGACCGGGGAGCAGTGGCGTCAACTGGGCATGCTGCTGCATGACCGGATGATGGAAACCGTCTTCGACGAACTGGAGCAGGCGCAGGCGCTGTTTGCCCGTCACGAGCCGGCGCCGGTGCTGACCGTTGATATGCTCGCGCAGGGCCGCGGCGCCCTGGAACAGGCTAACCTGACGCTTGGGCTGGCGCTGGCGCCGGATGAAATCGACTACCTGTTTGAGGCGTTCACCCGCCTGGGCCGCAATCCCACCGACGTTGAGCTGTATATGTTCGCCCAGGCCAACTCGGAACATTGCCGCCATAAAATCTTTAACGCCGATTGGATAATCGACGGCCAGGAACAGCCGAAGTCGCTGTTTAAAATGATCAAGAACACCTTTGAGCAGACGCCGGATTTTGTATTGTCCGCTTATAAAGACAACGCCGCGGTGATGGAAGGGCCGGCGGTGGGACGTTTCTTCGCCGCGCCCGGCAGCGCGCGCTACGATTATCACCAGGAAGCGTCGCATATCCTGATGAAGGTGGAAACCCATAACCACCCCACGGCGATTTCACCCTGGCCCGGCGCCGCCACCGGCTCCGGCGGCGAAATCCGCGATGAAGGCGCCACCGGCCGGGGGTCCAAGCCCAAGGCCGGCCTGGTGGGCTTTTCGGTCTCCAATCTGCGCATTCCCGGCTTCGGGCAACCCTGGGAAGAAGATTTCGGCAAGCCGGATCGCATTGTCAGCGCGCTGGATATCATGACCGATGGCCCGCTGGGCGGCGCGGCGTTTAATAATGAGTTCGGCCGCCCGGCGCTGACCGGGTATTTCCGTACCTATGAAGAGCGGGTCAACAGCCACAACGGCGTCGAGCTGCGCGGCTACCATAAGCCGATTATGCTGGCGGGCGGCCTGGGCAACATCCGCGACGGCCATGTGCAGAAAGGGGAGATCACCGTTGGCGCCAAGCTTATCGTGCTGGGCGGGCCGGCGATGAATATCGGCCTTGGCGGCGGCGCGGCGTCGTCCATGGCCTCGGGCCAGTCTGACGCCGATCTGGACTTCGCCTCGGTGCAGCGCGACAACCCGGAAATGGAGCGCCGCTGCCAGGAAGTGATCGACCGCTGCTGGCAGATGGGCGACGACAATCCGATTCTGTTTATCCATGACGTCGGCGCCGGCGGGTTGTCAAACGCCATGCCGGAACTGGTCAGCGACGGCAATCGCGGCGGGCGTTTTCAGCTGCGCGATATTCCCAACGACGAGCCGGGCATGAGTCCGCTGGAAGTCTGGTGCAACGAATCGCAGGAGCGCTATGTCATGGCGGTGGCGCCGGAGCAATTGGCGGTCTTCGAGGCCATATGCCGGCGCGAACGCGCGCCCTTCG
This sequence comes from Acerihabitans sp., assembly GCF_036398755.1. Classification (NCBI taxonomy): domain Bacteria; kingdom Pseudomonadati; phylum Pseudomonadota; class Gammaproteobacteria; order Enterobacterales; family Pectobacteriaceae; genus Acerihabitans; species Acerihabitans sp. The sequence continues at coordinate 18,004 of NZ_DASWOM010000115.1, forward strand.
CGGTGATTGGCGAGGCGACGGAAGCACTGCATCTGAGCCTGGACGACAGTCATTTCAACAATCGGCCCATCGATCTGCCGCTGGACGTGCTGCTTGGCAAAACGCCAAAAATGACCCGTGACGTGGTACGGCTGCCCGTGGCGGGCACGCCGCTTAACCGCGGCGGCATCGACATCGCCGAGGCGGTAAAACGGGTGCTGCATTTGCCGGTGGTGGCGGAAAAAACCTTCCTGATTACCATCGGCGACCGCACGGTCACCGGCATGGTGGCGCGCGATCAGATGGTGGGACCGTGGCAGGTGCCGGTGGCGGACTGCGCGGTCACCACCGCCAGCCTGGACAGTTATTATGGTGAAGCGATGGCCATAGGCGAACGCGCGCCGGTGGCGCTGCTGAACTTCGCCGCCTCGGCGCGGCTGGCGGTGGGCGAAGCGCTGACCAATCTGGCGGCGACGCAGATTGGCGATATCAAACGTATCAAGCTGTCCGCCAACTGGATGGCCGCCGCCGGTCATCCGGGCGAGGACGCGGGGCTGTACGACGCGGTCAGGGCGGTGGGCGAGGAACTGTGCCCGGCGCTGGGCCTGACCATTCCGGTGGGCAAGGACTCGATGTCGATGAAAACCCGCTGGCCGCAGGGCGTGGAACAGCGCGAAATGACCTCGCCCATGTCGTTGGTGATAACCGCCTTCGCCCGGGTGGAGGATGTGCGCGGCACGGTAACTCCGCAGCTGCGCGCCGGGCGGGACAACGCCCTGTTGCTCATCGACCTGGGCGCCGGTCATCAGGCGCTGGGCGCCACCGCCCTGGCGCAGGTGTACCGCCAGTTGGGCGACGATACGGCGGATGTGCGCGACGTGGCGCAGTTGGCCGGTTTTTATCGCGCGCTGCAGCAACTGGTGGCGGATCGTGTTTTGCTGGCCTACCACGACCGCTCCGACGGCGGCCTGCTGGTCACGCTCCTTGAGATGGCCTTTACCGGCCACTGTGGTCTGGATGTGGATATCGCGGCGCTGGGCGACGACCAGCTGGCGGCGCTGTTTAATGAAGAACTGGGCGCGGTGGTGCAAATTGCCGCAAGCGATCGCCAGCGCGTCGAGCAGGTATTCGCCGAGCATGGCCTGGCGGATTGCCTGCGTTACCTCGGCCGGGCCGAGCCGGGCGATCGGGTGGTGATACGCGCCGCCGACCGCGTGGTGTATAGCGAAGGCCGCACTGCGCTGCGCACCTGGTGGGCGGAAACCACCTGGCAGATGCAGCGCCTGCGGGATAATCCGGACTGCGCCGATGAAGAACATGCCGCTAAGCAGGATGACGGCGATCCGGGGCTGAATGTTGCGCTCAGCTTTGATCCGGCCGAGGATATCGCCGCGCCGTTCATCGCCAGGCAGGCCAGGCCGAAAGTGGCCATCCTGCGCGAGCAGGGGGTCAACTCCCATGTGGAAATGGGCGCGGCGTTCCACCGCGCCGGTTTTGACGCCATCGACGTGCATATGAGCGATCTGCTGTCCGGGCGGCGCGATTTACAGGATTTCCAGGCGCTGGTCGCCTGCGGCGGCTTCTCCTACGGCGATGTGCTGGGCGCGGGGGAGGGCTGGGCCAAATCCATCCTGTTCAATCCGCGCGTGCGCGACGAGTTCGAGGCGTTCTTCAACCGGCCGCAAACCCTGGCGCTCGGCGTATGCAACGGCTGCCAAATGATGTCCAATCTGCGCGAGCTTATCCCCGGTGCCGAGCTGTGGCCGCGCTTCGTGCGCAATAAGTCGGAACGCTTTGAAGCCCGCTTCAGCCTGGTGGAGGTGACGCAAAGCCCCTCGTTATTGTTGCAGGGCATGGTGGGATCCCGCCTGCCCATCGCCGTATCCCACGGCGAAGGGCTGGTGGAGGTGCGCGACGAGGCGCATCTGGCGTCGCTTGAGCATGCAGGCCTGGTGGCGCTGCGCTTTGTCGATAACACCGGCAGGGTTACCGAAACCTATCCCGCCAATCCGAACGGTTCGCCGAACGGCATTACCGCGGTAACCAGCGCCAGCGGGCGGGTCACCCTGACCATGCCGCATCCGGAACGGGTTTTCCGGACGGTGAGCAACTCCTGGCACCCTGAAGAATGGGGTGAGGACGGCCCCTGGATGCGGATTTTCCGCAACGCGCGCCGCCAGCTGGGTTGATGGGAACGGTTGATAACGGCCCGGCATAACCTGCCGGGTAGGCGTTGTCGTTTTTCGCCTGTTATTAAGATAAATCTGTCTCTGTTTGGAGACATATAATTCATTGTTTTATATAAATATTTATTTTTACCGTCATTTGCGTCTCTTTTGAGAGACAGGCTTGGTCGACCGTTGCGGCGGGATAGCAGGGTTTCAGGACGGATTATCTGATTTATCTTTTAATTTCAAATAACTAAGATATAATTTTTTTATTGGCATGATTGCTGCATAATATAAACCAGTTGCTCATTCACCCCGATATGACAGGTCGTTTTCACTTAACCAACGACTCTGTTTCATAACTTCCGAATGACGCCAAAGAACGGTGCCTATCGTCCAACCATACCGATAATTGCCTTACGGCTTTATCAATCACAGGACGACACGTTGAGTGAGGCACCCCCTATTCCGATAAAAAGCACTTGCCCGCGGGCCAAGTGCTTTTTTTATGCTTTCTTCAGGCCACCGAACCGGATAGCATCGGCAAACACCTTGGCGCAATCACAGGAAGATTTTTTTGAAGACGTGGCGTCCCTTTCCCCGATCCCTGCGGCAATTGGTAATCCTGGCCTTTACGCTGGTGCTGTTGCCTCTGCTGCTACTGGCGTATCAAGCCTGGCAAAGCCTGGATAACCTGAGCGAGCAGGCGGCGGACATTAACCGTACCACCCTGTCGGACGCCAGGCGCATCGAGTCCATGGGCAGCGTGGCGCTGGAAATGGAGCGCAGCTATCGCCAGTATTGCGTGCTGGATGATGAAACCCTGGTTACCCTCTATCAAAACCAACGGCGGCAATACAGCCAAATTCTCAACGTGCGCGCCGGCATGTTGCGCGATCAACGCTATTATCAACGGCTTACACAGCTGCTTGACCAGCTCGCCGCCATCCAATGCGAAAACAGCGGGCCGAATGCTCAGGCATCCGCATTGCTAAGGGATTTTTCCCATGCCAACAACGATATGGTGCAGGCCACCCGCAATGATATCTTTACCCGCGGGCAGCAGTTGCAGCAGGCCATCGCCGAGCGCGGCCGTTTTTTCGGCTGGCAGGCGCTGTTGTTATTCCTGTTCAGCCTGGTGCTGGTTATCCTTTTTACCCGCATGATTATCGGCCCGGTGAAGATGGTTGAGAAAATGATCAACCGGTTGGGGCAGGGGCGGCCCCTGGACGATCGGGTTTCCTTCACCGGTCCGCGTGAAATCCAGTCGCTGGCGCAGCGCATTCTATGGCTTAATGAACGGTTATCCTGGCTCGAATCCCAGCGCCACGAGTTTTTGCGCCATATTTCCCATGAGCTGAAAACCCCCCTGGCCAGTCTGCGCGAGGGTACGGCGCTGCTGGCCGACGAGGTGGCCGGCCCGCTGACGCCCGATCAGCAGGACGTGGTGGCGATCCTGGACAGCAGCAGCCGCCATTTGCAATTATTAATTGAGCAATTGCTCGATTACAACCGCAAGCTGGCCGACAGCCCGGCGGAATATGAGGATATCGATCTGCGCGCGATGATCGACCAGGTCATTACCGCCCATAGCCTGCCGGCGCGCGCCAAGGACATCCGTACCCTAACGGAGCTAAAGTGCGAGCGCCTCAGGGCACAGCCGGTGCTGCTGATGCGGGTGCTGGACAATCTCTACTCCAATGCGGTGCACTATGGCCTGGAATCCGGTAACATTTGGATCCGAAGCCGTCGGGAATCGGGATGCCTGGTCCTGGACGTCGCCAATAGCGGCGAACCGATACCGGCGGCGGAGCAAACCATGATTTTTGAGCCATTTTACCAGGGCCGCATACAGCGCAAAGGCGCGGTAAAAGGCAGCGGGCTGGGATTGAGCATCGCCCGGGATTGCATTCGCCGGATGAACGGCGAGCTTCACCTGATGACGGTGGATTATGCCGCGGTCTGCTTTCGGATAGAATTACCCTTAACCGCCGAGAATGAATAACAATGAGTTTACGCACCGCACCGGCGATGAGCAGGTTGATACCAAGCCTTAATCGCCTGATTTGCATTACCTGGCCGCCGGCATCGCTGCGTGGGTTGTTCAGGCCGGTGTGGCTGCTGCCCTTGCTGTTGGCGGGGTGCCATGGCCATCCCGTTCATCGCGACGTGGACGATTCGTCCACCGCCCAGGTACAGCAGGCGTCGCCGCCGAACCGTTTTGCCGCCGAATGCAATGAACTGTGGCAAACTGATGAGGAGTCCACCCTTGGCGATCCAGGCTACTGGCTGCGCGTCATGCAGTGCGCCGAACGCGTCACGCCCACCCAGGCGCGTGCCGAAGCCGAACGGCAGTCGGGCGAGACCTGGCATGACGCCTTCCGGCAGAGTATTTTACTCAACTCCGCGGGCATCAGCGTGATTGAACGCCGCCAATCATATCAGCATCTGCTGGGATTTCGTTCCCAATTTCCCGCCTCCGTCTATCCCCTGTTTAAAATGTGGCGTCAGCAGCAGGCGTTGCGGCTGATGCTGGCGGAGGAGCGCAGCCGCAGCCAGCGGCAGCAGGAAACCAGCGCCGGCCAAATAGACATGCTGCGCCTCCAGCAGATGGAACTGCAGCGTAAGCTGGACGTCACCACCCGCAAGTTGCAGAACCTGACGGAAATCGAGCAGCGGTTATCCGCCCGCAAGCAGCTGTCGCCGGATCTGCCCGACAGCGACGATAACGACGCGCCGGACGCCGGCGCCGCCAAAACCCGCGGCGCCGCCGGGCAACCACAGGGAACCGGTAAATAATGAGCCAACATCAATCCGCCCATTTATTATTGGTCGACGATGATACCAGCCTGTTGAAACTGCTGGGCATGCGCCTGACCAGCGAAGGATTCAGCGTTACCACCGCCGAAAGCGGCCAGGACGCCCTGCGCCTGCTGGCGCGGGAGAAAATCGATCTGGTGATAAGCGACCTGCGCATGGATGAAATGGACGGTCTGGCGCTGTTCGGCGAGATCCAGCGCCACCAGCCCGGCATGCCGGTGATTATCCTCACCGCCCACGGTTCGATACCCGATGCGGTGGCCGCCACGCAAAAAGGGGTGTTCAGTTTCCTGACCAAGCCCGTGGACCGGGATGCCTTATACCAGGCTATCGACCATGCGCTGCAGCTGTCCATGCCGGCCGGCGACGACAGCTGGCGCGAGTCCATCGTCACCCGCAGCCCGATCATGCTGCGGCTGCTGGAGCAGGCCAAAATGGTGGCGCAGTCGGATGTCAGCGTCTTGATCAATGGCCAGAGCGGCACCGGCAAGGAGATTTTGGCGCAGGCGATCCATGCCGCCAGTCCCAGGGCCAAGCATCCCTTTATCGCCATCAACTGCGGCGCGCTGCCGGAACAGCTGCTGGAGTCGGAACTGTTCGGCCATGCCAAAGGCGCGTTTACCGGCGCGGTCAGCAGCCGGGAAGGACTGTTCCAGGCGGCGGCGGGCGGGACGCTGTTCCTTGACGAGATCGGCGATATGCCGCTCTCCCTGCAGGTCAAGCTGCTGCGCGTCCTGCAGGAGCGCAAAGTGCGTCCGCTCGGCAGTAATTGGGATGTGGATATCGACGTCAGGATCATTTCCGCCACTCATCGCGATCTGCCCAAGGTAATGGCCGGGGGCGAGTTTCGCGAAGATCTCTATTACCGCCTGAACGTGGTGAGCCTGAAACTGCCGGCGCTGCACGAGCGGGCCGAGGATATCCCGGTGCTGGCCAATCACCTGCTGCGGGCGGCGGCGCTGCGCCATAAGCCGTTTGTGCGCAGCTTTTCCATCGACGCCATGAAACGCCTGATGGCGGCCAGCTGGCCGGGTAATGTACGTCAGCTGGTTAACGTGATAGAACAGTGTGTGGCCCTGACGTCGGCCCCGGTCATCAGCGAAGCGCTGGTGGAGCAGGCGCTGGAGGGGGAGAATACCGTCCTGCCGACGTTTGTTGAGGCCAGGTTGCAGTTTGAATTACATTATCTGCGTAAATTATTGCAGATCACTAAAGGTAATGTTACCCAGGCGGCACGCATGGCCGGCCGTAACCGCACTGAATTCTATAAGCTTTTGTCGCGCCACGAGCTGGACGCTAACGACTTTAAAGCCTAAGTCGGCTCTCTTTTACCCAGCCCGGCGGTAAGCGTCGCCGGCTGCCTGAAAAAGGTTTTAAGATGAAAAAAATCGATGCAATTATCAAACCCTTTAAATTAGACGATGTGCGCGAGGCGTTGGCGGAAGTCGGCATCACCGGCATGACGGTCACCGAGGTCAAAGGCTTTGGCCGTCAGAAAGGCCATACCGAGCTTTATCGCGGCGCGGAATATATGGTGGATTTTCTGCCCAAGGTGAAAATCGAGCTGGTGGTGGCTGACGATATCGTCGACAGCTGCGTTGATACCATTATGCATACCGCGCAGACCGGCAAAATCGGCGACGGTAAGATTTTCGTTTTCGACGTGGCGCGCGTCGTGCGTATTCGCACCGGCGAGCAGGACGAAGAAGCGATTTGATCCCCGCCGGTATTCCCGCGCCCGCGGCTTGCGCCGCAGGGCGGGCTAACCCGTGTTCATGAAAAAATTCCCCACCGGCATGAAAAAATATCCCGATCCCAGCCCGGCCCGCGCGCGTGCTCCATTGCGGGCGGGCGGGAAGGGAATCGTTTGCTTAAAAACCGGCGCGGGCTCTATCGGAGCAGGGGCAAAAAAGTTTACACTATTGGCATAGTCACAACGGATCCCCACAGTCTATTTTTCACCATGCAGCTATGCCAGCTGAGCCAGGAGAAGCGGATGTTAAAGCGTGATATGAACATTGCAGATTATGATGCCGAATTATGGCAGGCAATGGAGCAGGAAGTGGTGCGCCAGGAAGAGCACATTGAACTGATTGCCTCGGAAAACTACACCAGTCCGCGCGTCATGCAGGCACAAGGTTCGCAGTTGACCAATAAATATGCCGAAGGCTATCCGGGCAAGCGTTATTACGGCGGCTGTGAATTCGTTGATATCGTCGAACAACTGGCCATCGATCGCGCCAAGGAACTGTTCGGCGCCGATTACGCCAACGTGCAGCCGCATTCCGGCTCGCAGGCCAACTTTGCCGTGTACACCGCGCTGCTTGCGCCCGGCGATACGGTATTGGGCATGAACCTGGCCCACGGCGGCCACCTGACCCATGGTTCGCCGGTCAACTTCTCCGGCAAGCTGTACAACATTATCCCTTACGGTATCGATGCCAGCGGCCATATCGATTACACGGAGCTGGCGCAACTGGCCGAGACCCATAAACCGAAGATGATTATCGGCGGTTTTTCCGCCTACTCAGGCGTTGTCGACTGGGCGAAAATGCGTGAAATCGCCGATCGGGTGGGTGCCTACCTGTTTGTCGACATGGCCCATGTGGCCGGCCTGGTTGCCGCCGATGTCTATCCGAACCCGGTGCCGCACGCCCATGTGGTGACCACCACCACCCATAAAACCCTGGCCGGTCCGCGCGGCGGCCTGATCCTGGCCAAGGGCGGCAGCGAAGAGCTGTACAAGAAGCTGAATTCAGCCGTGTTCCCCGGTGGGCAGGGCGGGCCGTTGATGCATGTGATTGCCGGCAAGGCGGTGGCGTTGAAAGAGGCGATGGAGCCGGCGTTCCGTATTTACCAGCAGCAGGTGGCCAAGAACGCCAAGGCCATGGTGGCGGTGTTCCTGGAACGCGGCTACAGCATTGTTTCCGGTGGTACCGATAACCATTTGTTCCTGGTGGATTTGGTAAACAAAAACCTGACCGGTAAAGAAGCCGACGCCGCGCTGGGCCGCGCCAATATCACCGTGAATAAAAACACCGTGCCGAACGATCCGAAAAGCCCGTTTGTGACCTCCGGTGTGCGTATCGGCACGCCGGCGGTGACCCGGCGCGGTTTTAGCGAGCAGGATGTGCGTGAACTGGCCGGCTGGATTTGCGATATTCTGGACAGCATCAGCGATGAAGCGGTTATCGAGCGCACCAAAAAGAAAGTGCTGGAGATTTGCGCGCGTTATCCGGTCTATGCCTGATTGTCCCATGGTCATGGCGACCCTTTAACACGTCGGCTTTGGCGGCAGTGTTAGCGGGCCTAGCGAACCGTGGGGCGCTCGGTCGGACGGAAAAACCACGCCCGATTCGACCCTACCGGCACGCTCTCCCTTTAACAGGTTTGGTCTACTGCTGAATTAGCAATTTCCGGTGGTGCCGGGGGTTTCCAGCAGTTGGCGGATGCGCTCTTGCTGGGCCTGGACCAGCGGCAGGCGCACCAGCATTAACGGCGGGGAAAACAGCGGCAGCGGCATGGCGAACGAGGTTACCACCAGCACGGTGTTTTTGGGCGCGCCCTGCGCCTGAAACTCCGTTAACGCCTGAAATTTGATATTCAGCGGCAGCAGGGTTAACTCGCGTATCTGCAGCTCCAGCAATTTTTCCTGTTCACCTGCGCTTTTGGTCAGGATCACCACCTGTTTTTCCTGTAAATCATTATCCTGCATCAGCCAGGCGCCAAAAATCACCGCTATCAGCCCCATCTCCTCACGGGAGAAACGTATGCGGTAGGCGGCCTCTAGCGGCATTACCGCCGTCTTGGCGGTGCGCAGCAGCCGTGGATATTTTTCCTCGACCTCGCCCTGCAGGCTATTGTCGATGCCCACGTGAAAATGACAGCGCTCCAGCGCCGCGCTGAGATGGGAAAATAACTGGCCGGCCAGCATTTCCGGCTCGTTAAAACTCATGCCGGACAGTTGTTCGAACCGTTTGACCAACCCCTCCACCTCATGCAGTAATCGCCTGTCCTCGCCGGATGGCGCGCGGGCGCGGTGCGGGGTCTTAAGCAGCCGCGCCAATAGCGTCAGGCAAAGCAGTTCGGCGGGAGGGACCGGCCAGTGACGAAACATGTCCAACACGGCGGCATATTCGGCTTTTTGCCGTAGCCACTGCTGCTGGTGCTGGTTGAATTCCGGATGTTCGGCCAAAGGACACCGGCAAAGGACATAGCGCAGATAAAGCGCGAGAAAAGCCCGGTCATACGGGGCGGCGGGGCGATCGATAAGCGCCGCGAACCGCTCCACCAATTCATCTATTTGCGCTGTGCTGGCCTGGAACTCGGCGGGCGCCAACTGCCAGAGCTGTTGTTGCAGCGGCAGGAAATAGCGGTTGACCCGATCCGCGCACAGGCGCAAGGCCCGGCGCATACCTTCAATCAGGCACACGCGCTGGTTAAGGATAGTGCCTTCGATCCGGTAACAGCCGTCATGGTGCGCAATCAGCTGGAGATGATAGATGCGCCGTATCTCGCTCTCTATATGGGCAAGATCGCGCCGGGTCGTGGGCAAATCCTCGCCGTTGTAACGGGCCAGGGCGACCAATGACAATGATGGCGCGGGCGCAAAAAGCATCAACAGCAAATGGCAACGGCGTTGTGGACCTGAAAGCGCTGGCACCTCCGGGGTGTGCAGGCTCATAGATGTGATGCCCTTACGTTAACGAATACTGCTAATGATAGCGAAATAATCTCCCTGGGTGAGATTACGTCTTATTTTGTTTGCATGCTTTAAGCGCGGTCACACTTTAGTCTTCCTAATCGTTCCGCCGGCGCAATGCCGGGTAACAAACGTTGACTGAAAATATCTTGCGGCGTGTTCCGGGTTTCCGTTAGCATCTTCCCGCAGGAGAGTTCCGGGGCGGCAGAATATGTTATGCAGTAACTTGGGTAAAAACGCGTGTAATACGTCATCCTGGCGGTGGTCATTAGGGCTATTACTGGCCGTCGCTGGTGGCTTTTGCCCGCCGGTCCACGCCCACCCACACAGTTTTATCGATATGAAAACAGAAATCCTCACGCAAGACGACCGGCTCGCCGGCCTGAAGATGACCTGGACCATGGATGAGATCACCTCGGCCGATGTGTTTTACGACGTCGGCGACGCCAAACCGGACTCGGTGACCTGGAAAAAACTGGCGGCGCAAATCATGGCCAATGTGCTGGGCCAGCACTATTTTACGGAAGTGTATCGTGACGGCAAGGCGGTGAAATTTGAAAACCTGCCCACGGAATACCATCTGGAGCGCAATGGCCTTAAGGCGCGGCTGATCTTTGTGCTGCCGCTGGCGCATCCGCCGGCGTTGAAAGGCGCCCCCATCGTCTTTTCCACCTTTGACCCCACCTATTTTGTCGATATGACCTACGGTGATAAGCAGGCCGTCAGCCTGCCGCCCGCCTTGGCCGATCGGTGCGTAACCGACCTGGCGACTCCCGCGCCCAACGCGGCGCTGCAACAATACGCGCTGTCGCTGGATAAAGCGGATGCGCCGGCAGCCGATATGGCGCTGGGCAAACAGTTTGCCCAGCGGGTGACGCTACAATGTCATTGAGGATGCGAGCCGGCGCAGCGCCGGCTGCGGCCAATCCCTGGTTCAGCCTGTGGCCGTTCTGGTTGTTTTTGCTGGCGCTGCTGGGCGTGTTGGGCTGGATATCGCTGCATTGGGCGCACATCATGTCGCAAAGCGTGGAATGGCAGCGTCAGTTGCATCGGCAGTTGGCGCAGCTGATACAACAGGTGCAATTGGATCCTCAACGGGCCGGCGGTCCGCTGCTGTTGTTCAGCCTGACCTACGGCATATTGCACGCGATTGGGCCGGGACATGGCAAGGTGGTGATCACCACATATCTCGCAACCCATCCCTCGCGATTAAAACTCAGTCTGGGCATGACGCTGGCCGCTTCGTTGCTGCAGGGCGCCATGGCGATCGCATTGGTGACCCTGGTGCTGGTGGCGCTGCGGCTCTCTTCAGGCGTGCTGCATCTGGGTGAACTCTGGCTGGAGCGGGGGGGTTACCTGCTGATGGTCCTGGCGGGATTGCTGCTGTGCCGGCGGGCGGCCCGGCGGCTGTGGCGGGCGGCGCGCCCGCGCGCATCTTCTCGGGAACGGGATCGCGCTTTTTTTGCCAGCCAGACGGTGAACTATCGGCCCGCTGACGCAGAGAAGCGCGGCGTTGCCGCGTTGCGTCCCCGGGTGGCCGGTAACACCCTCGCCGGTGCTGCCGGCATGACCGTGGGTCCCGCCGGGTCGGCCGGCCATTCCCATCATGCCGGCTGCGGCCATAGCCATCTGCCCGATGACGGCGATCTGCGGGCGGCCGAAGGCTGGCGCACCCGGCTGGCGGTGGTGATGGCCATGGGCTTGCGTCCCTGTTCCGGGGCGGTATTGGTGCTGTTGTTTGCCAAGGTGCTGGGTGTGTATCTGTGGGGCGTGCTGTCGGCGCTGGTGATGGCGGCGGGGACGTCGCTGACGCTGTTATCGGTGTCACTGCTGGTATTTTTTGGCCGCCGTTATGCCGAACGCCTGACCCACAGGCACGCAGGCGGCGCTGCGCGCACCGCCGCCTGGGCCTCGTTATCCCTGGCCGGAAGCCTGGTACTGATCGTTGTCGGCGTGGTGTTGTTTGCCGGCGCGCAAAGTGCGCTGACCAGCGGCGTCAGGCCTTTCAGCCATTAACGGCATTTGGCGCCTTAACGCCTTAACGCGTCGCTCAGTTCTTCGCGCATCGCGCCCAGCATCGCCTTGACCACGCGCGGGTTGCCCGCCACCCGGTTACCGGAGATCGGATGTATTATGCAGCATCGGTGAAAGTAAAATAAAGATCGAGACCTGAATCCTCTATTCCAGGGATTCTAACCGTAAGCAAAACAGTTTCAGCAACGTCATCTATCAATGTGAAAGAATAGATTCCAATACCATATTCATCCAAATATGAATATTGACGATTTAAATAAGCGCTCCCGGTTACGCGAACGACAGCGAGGTCATTGACACCATATCCGGTCTCTGTATCAATTAAGAGAAAATCCAAGCTATTTTTTGATAAAAGGTCAGCCTTTGCCCCATCTATCTTATAATAATCAAAGATACGTGAAGGGGCGGTGTGAGTGCCCTTTTTATGGGTCGAGCTAAGTGTTGACATGATACACCTCTAATAATATAAAAATTTAATGTCATGAAGGTATGGCGACAATGCAATGCGAAAATCATAATAGTTTTTCAGTGATGCCAATAATGAAGTCAGAGTAATATAATGATCTTTATGATGTAGCATCTGTAAAAGTAAAAGCAAGATTTAGCCCCACATCACTTCTTCCCGCAAGCCTAACCGTAAGCTTAACGCTTCCAGCAATTGGGCTTATTAGAAAGACATTTTGTCCATAATGATAATAGCTTGTATAAGCTGGAATATATCCAGGCGATAGATAAGCACTTCCGTTAGCGCGAATAAGAACAAGTTCATTTTCTATAATATCTCCTGTGATAGGGTCATAAATTCTGAAATTGAACCCATTTTCCTCAAGAAAATTTGCCCTGGCATAATTTTTTAATATGCGATGTTCGAATGCCCGCGCAGGCAAAGCATTCGTGTTATAGCGATGAGCGGAAAAATTATGTGTCATAATCCACCTCTGGTAAAAAATAAATTTGATTGGGTTCGGGTAAATTTCCGCAAAATTATAATATCAAGGGGTAGCAAAATGGCGCCACAGCGAAAGCGGTTTGCATAAAAAAGCGTTAATCACAAGCGAATGCGGGAAATTTATTTGCTAATAAATAGGTTAAAGAAATAGTAAAATAAAGATTGATTGTTGGCAATGTTGAAATTTAGCAGGAGAGTGTAGAAGCAGACGATGTGTAATGAAGAATTTGCGGGTGGGATAACTGCTTAAAAATTATAGAAATAGCCGCTAAGACCCACCTATGCATAACGCCTTAAATCAGCATGGCGGAATGAAAGTTCAACATTATTGACCGCCGTCGATCAACCGCGATTAACGGTTCTCGACGGCAATCATGGATAATAACGGCGCTTAACGCCTTAACGCGTCGCTCAGCTCTTCGCGCATCGCGCCCAGCATCGCCTTGACCACGCGCGGGTTGCCCGCCACCAGGTTACCGGAGACCAGATGGTTATGGCCGCCGACAAAATCGGTGACCAGGCCGCCGGCTTCACGTACCAGCAGCTCGCCGCCGGCATAGTCCCAGGGCTTGAGGCCGATTTCAAAAAAACCGTCTACCCGGCCGGCCGCCACATAGGCCAGATCCAGCGCGGCGGAACCGCTGCGACGGAAATCGGCGCATTGCTTGAACAGCTTGCCGACAAGATTCATATAGGTGGCGGAGTGCTGTTTCAGCTTAAACGGGAAACCGGTGGCGATGATCGCCCCTTCCAGATCGCGGGAGGTGCTGCCGCGCAGGCGATAGCCGTTCAACTGGGTGCCCTGGCCGCGGGTGGAGGTGAACAGTTCGTTGCGCATGGGATCGTAGACCACGGCCACTTCGGTGCGGCCTTTAATGCGCACGGCGATGGACACGGCGAAATGGGGGAGATGCTTGATGAAATTGGTGGTGCCATCCAGTGGGTCGATAATCCATTGTACATCGGGGTCTTCGCCCGCCAGTTCACCGCATTCTTCACTGATAATGGTGTGCTGGGGATAAGATTTGCGGATAACTTCGATGATTAAGCGTTCCGCCTCGCGATCGACGTTGGTCACGAAGTCATTATCGCCTTTCTGGCTGGCTTCGACGGCATCGGGAGTTTCATAATGTTTGGCAATTAAATTGCCCGCCTTTCGCGCAGCGCGAATGGCGATGTTGAGCATCGGATGCATGGATATCGTCCACTAAGATGTTAAAGAACTAAAACGGCGCAGATTATAGCAGAGCGCCAGCAATATGCCTATGGCTGTGATAAACTATCGGCCATTATTCCCTTGCCTTAAAAGTCTATGCTGCACAACATCCGCGTCGTTCTGGTTGAAACTTCCCACACCGGCAATATCGGCTCCGCCGCCCGGGCCATGAAAACCATGGGACTGAGCAACCTGTACCTGGTCAATCCGCTGACCAAACCCGATTCCCAGGCCATTGCCCTGTCGGCCGGCGCCAGCGACATCATCGGCAACGCCACCCTGGTCGATACCCTGGATCAGGCCCTGGCAGGTTGCAGCCTGGTGGTCGGCACCAGCGCCCGCTCGCGCACCTTGCCCTGGCCTATGCTTGAACCGCGCGAATGCGGCGTGAAATGCGTGCAGGAAGCCGAACATGCGCCCGTGGCGCTGCTGTTCGGCCGCGAGCGCGTCGGCCTGACCAATGAAGAATTGCAAAAGTGCCATTTTCATGTGCAGATCCCGGCCAACCCGGAGTACAGTTCCTTAAACCTGGCGATGGCGGTCCAGATCCTGGCCTATGAGGTGCGCATCGCCTTTCTCGATAGCCAGCAGGCCGCCCTGCCGGTAAACCACGAGCCGTCGCCTTATCCGCTGGTGGATGAGCTGGAGCGGTTTTATCTTCATCTGGAGCAGGTGCTGGACCAGACCGGTTTTATCCGCAAGGCGCATCCGGGGCAGGTAATGAACAAACTGCGCCGCCTGTTTGCCCGCGCGCGGCCGGAAACCCAGGAACTGCATATTCTGCGCGGCATCCTGACCTCAATCGAGCAGCAGACGGGGGTAAAAAAGAGCTGAACGATCGCTCTTGGCCCTTATGCGCAAGGCGTCTCAGGGGACTGTGTGATGTTAAGCAGGAATAGTTGAGTGAAATGGTTGGTTAAATAGTTGACTAGATTAGTCAGGAATGGCAGACTTTTACGATATTTCACCCACCGGGACCATCATTATGAGACTTACTTCCAAAGGCCGTTATGCGGTTACCGCCATGCTCGACGTTGCGCTGCACTCCAATGAGGGGCCAGTTCCCCTGGCTGAAATTTCCGAACGCCAGGGCATTTCGCTGTCTTATCTCGAGCAGCTGTTTTCACGGCTGCGCAAGCATGACCTGGTGGCCAGCGTGCGCGGGCCGGGCGGCGGTTACCTGCTGGGCAAGGCGGCGGATCAGATTGCCGTCGGCGCCATTATTACCGCGGTCGATGAATCCGTCGACGCCACCCGCTGCCAGGGAAAAGAAGCCTGCCAAAACGGCGAACGCTGCCTGACCCATACGCTGTGGCGCGATCTCAGCGTGCGCATCAGCGACTTCCTGAATAATATTTCCCTGGCCGAACTGGTCAATAACGAAGAAGTGCTTGACGTGGCCGATCGGCAAAACAATGATATCCGCCGCACCACTACCGCCAACGGACGCATACAGGAAACCATCAACGTTAATCTGCGCGCATAAGCAGAAATACGCTGGCTGCGACAGTCGCGGCGTTTCAGGGGCACATGAGCAATGAAATTACCGATCTACCTGGATTATTCAGCCACCACGCCCGCCGATCCACGGGTGGCTGAAAAAATGATGCGCTATCTCACCATGGACGGTACTTTCGGCAACCCCGCTTCCCGTTCCCACCGTTTTGGCTGGCAGGCCGAAGAGGCGGTGGATATAGCGCGCAACCAGATAGCCGAACTGGTGGGCGCCGATCCGCGCGAAATCGTGTTCACTTCCGGCGCGACGGAATCCGATAACCTGGCGATCAAAGGCGTGGCCAGCTTCCATCAGGGCAAAGGCCGGCATATCATCACCAGCCAAACCGAACATAAAGCCGTGCTTGATACCTGCGCCGAGCTTGAGCGCGAAGGCTTCGACGTCAGTTACCTGACGCCGCAAAGCAACGGCATCATCCTGCCGCAACAGGTGCGGGACGCCATGCGCGCCGACACCATCCTGGTGTCCATCATGCATGTCAACAACGAGATAGGCGTGATACAGGATATCGCCGCCATCGGCGAACTGTGCCGCAGCCGCGGCGTATTGTTTCATGTGGACGCCACCCAGAGCGTCGGCAAGCTGCCTATCGATCTCAGCCAATTGGCCATTGACCTCATGTCTTTTTCCGGCCATAAAATTTATGGACCGAAAGGCATCGGCGCGCTGTATGTCCGCCGCAAGCCGCGAGTGCGAATCGACGCCCAGATGCACGGCGGCGGCCATGAGCGCGGCATGCGTTCCGGTACCCTGCCGGTACACCAGATTGTCGGCATGGGCGAGGCCTATCGCATCGCCAAAGAAGAAATGGCTGTCGAAACGCCACGTCTGCGGGCACTACGCGATCGCCTGTGGCAAGGGCTGAGTGATATCGAGGAAATTTACCTTAACGGCGACCTGGCGCAGGGCGCGCCGAATATCCTTAACCTCAGTTTCAACTATGTGGACGGTGAGTCGCTTATCATGGCGCTAAAGGATCTGGCCGTATCATCCGGTTCCGCCTGCACATCCGCCAGCCTGGAGCCTTCTTACGTACTGCGCGCCCTGGGCGTGGAGGAAGAACTTGCCCACAGCGCCATACGTTTTTCGCTGGGACGCTATACCACCGCTGAAGAGATCGACTACGCCATCCAGGTGGTGCATCAGGCCATCGGGCGCCTGCGCGAATTCTCGCCGCAGTGGGACATGTTCAAACAGGGCGCGGGATTGGATTAAACATAAAAACTCTAGGAATCAGGTTATGACAACCGAAGCGATGCCGGTTATGCTGGCAACCACCCCCGCCGATGCCCGCTGGGGCGAAAAAGCGCTGCTGAGCGTGAACGATCGCGGCATGACCATTCACCTGGCGGGCGAAAACCGTCTGGCGGATATCCAGCGCGCCGCGCGCAAAATTGACGGCCAGGGCGTCAGGCATGTGCGCCTGGACGGCGAACTCTGGGATCTCGAAAGCTGCTGGTCATTCTGGCAAGGCTATCGCGGGCCGAAGGGACAGCGCGAGGTAGCCTGGCCCGAACTTGACGCCGATGCAAGGCGGGAGCTGGATAACCGGCTGAAAATCATCGACTGGGTGCGCCACACCATTAATACCCCGGCGGAAGAGCTGGGGCCGGAGCAGCTGGCGCAGCGCGCGGTGGATATCATGTGCTCCGTCGCCTGCGACGACATCAGCTACAAGATCACCAAGGCCGAGGATTTGCGCGTCAAAAACTATATGGGGCTGCACACCGTCGGCCGCGGTTCGGATCGCCAGCCGGTGCTGTTGTCGCTGGACTACAATCCGGGCGGCAATCCGGACGCGCCGGTGCTGGCCTGCCTGGTGGGCAAGGGCATAACCTTTGATACCGGCGGCTACAGCCTGAAAGGCAGCAGCTTTATGGATTCGATGAAATCCGATATGGGCGGGGCGGCCACGGTCACCGGCGCGCTGGCGCTGGCCATCGCGCGCGGCCTGAAACAGCGGGTGCGCCTTTATCTTTGCTGCGCCGATAATATGGTCAGCGGCAACGCCTTCAAGTTAGGCGACATCATCCGCTATCGTAACGGTAAAAGCGTCGAAGTGATGAATACCGACGCCGAGGGCCGGCTGGTGCTGGCCGACGGCCTGATCGACGCGTCGGCGAAAAAACCGCGCATTATCATCGACTGCGCTACGCTTACCGGCGCCGCCAAGACCGCGCTGGGCAATGATTTCCACGCGCTGTTCAGCTTTGACGAGGCGCTGGCGCAAGCGCTGCTCGCCAGCGCGGCGGCGGAAAACGAGCCCTTCTGGCGCCTGCCGCTGGCGGAATTTCATCGCGCGCAGCTGCCGTCCAATTTCGCCGACCTGAGCAACGTGGCGGGCGCGGCGTATAGCGCCGGCGCCAGCACCGCGGCGGCATTCCTGTCGCATTTTGTCGAAAACTACCGTCAGGGCTGGCTGCATATCGATTGCTCCGCGACCTATCGCAAGGGCGCGGTGGATCAGTGGTCGGCGGGCGCCACCGGACTTGGCGTGCGCACCCTGGCCAATCTGTTGCTGGCCCAGGCGGCGGAATAATGTCGCATTCGGCGGCACACCGGCGTTCAGGAAAAAAGGAGCGGTAGCCACGTCATGAATCCATCCCTTGATAATGCGCTGGAACAGGCGCTGGCGCTGGCGGCCAACGAGCCGGCCCATCGTCCGGCCTTCTTCAGCCTGCTGCTGGAATCCACGGTATATGTCCTCGGCGACGCGGGCGACGGCTGGATTGCCGGCGCCGCGCGCCACGACGAGGAGCAGCCGGTCAATCTGCAGCACTGGGAAAAACCGGACGGCACCACGGCCATTCCTTTTTTTACCTCCCTTGCCGCGCTGCAGCAAACCGTGAGCCAGGCCCAGCCGTTCCTGGCGCTGCCCGCCCGCACCCTGTTCGCCATGACCGCCGGCGCCGAGCTGTTCCTCAACCCCAGGCTGCCCTATGGCAAAGCCTTCGGGCCGGACGAAATCTCCGCCCTGATGATGAATGAAGGCGACGCGTTGACCGAACGCTTGATCCTGGAGGGCGAAATGCGCATCACGTTAAGCTCCCCGGCGGAGCAACCGGCGCAGATGATCGCATCGCTTTCCAGGCTATTCGCGGAGATCAAGCGGGTGCGCCGGGCGTTTATCGTCCAGGTGCAGGACTCTGCGCAGGAGAAACCGCACTGGCTGATCGGGCTGGACTGCGAGGGGGAGGATGAAGCAACCATTCAGGCGGTGGGCCGGGTCGCCACCGATACCGCGCCGGACGGGGAGCCGGTGGATATCTGCCTGGTCGGGCAGGAGGAACCGGGCATCAGCCACTATTTCATCCGCCATATTACGCCGTTTTACGAGCGCAAATGGGGCAGTTGGCTGCGCGCGACGCACGGGCCGGGGGCGCATTAGCTGATAGCCTCCCGTCCTGAAGGGCGGACGGGCCGGTAACCTCCAGGCACTGGCTTGGTCCTTGGCGCGCCGCGGTTGAGGCCAAGCCGGCTATGCCGTCCCGGCGCCCGAGGCGATGGGGGTATCGTCCCGGCCGCCCCATTCGCTCCAGGATCCGTCGTACAGCGCCACATCCCCCACGTCCAGCGCCGTCAGCGCCAGCACCACCACCGCGGCGGTGACGCCGGATCCGCAGCTGGCCACCAGCGGCCGATCCAGGTCAACCCCCGCAGCGGCAAACAGCGCCCGCAGCTCGTCTTCGGGTTTTAACCGTCCGTCAGCCACCAGCGTGCTCCAGGGCACATTGGCGCTGCCGGGAATATGGCCCAGGCGCAGGCCGGGGCGCGGCTCAGGCGCCTGTCCGCTGAAGCGGGCCGCGGGACGCGCATCAACGATCTGCGCGCCACGTTCGTCAACAAGACGCCGCACCTGGTCAATATCCCTGACCTTATCCATGGCGAAACGCCCTGAAAATACCCCTGGCGCCGTATCCGCCGGTCCCCGCGCCAGCGGCAGCCCGGCCTGTTGCCAACCCGCCAGTCCGCCGGCCAGCAACGACACCCGCGCGACCCCCGCAATACGCAGCATCCACCACACCCTGGGCGCGGAAAACAGCGAACCGTCGTCATAAATCACCAGGTGCTGGTCTTCGCTGATGCCCAATCGCGCCATGTCGCGGGAAAAATCGTCCGCTTCAGGCAGCATATGGGGCAGGGGACTGGCGTCGTCCGACAGGGCTTCGATATCAAAAAATACCGCCCCCGGCAGATGCCCGGCCAAATATTCCTGATAAAGATCGCGCGGGCCCTGGTAGCCGGCCGGCAGCATGCGGGCATCGATTAGCCGTACCTGGGGATCGTCCAGACGATCGGTAAGCCACTCTGGGGAGATAAACAGGGAAGCGTGCATGCAGAGACTCCGGTTATCAGGCGACGGGGCACAGCCACAGCCGTCGCCCATGAAAATATACAGTCATTGTTGTTTATTTCACCGTGGCCGACAAGGGGAAGATGATGAAGGTTGGCGCCACCTGTTCGTTGGCGAAGGCGCAAAAGCCGTCGCGGACATTATTTGCCGGGGAAAAGGCTAAAATGCCATGCCGGACGTGTTTTGCCGCCGACGGTAATGTTAACGTCTTGCGCACAAAAATCGCGTGCCTCAACGACTTAGCGCGCCGGGCGAGGCCGACAAAACATTTCCCGGGCAGGCCGATATTTGCGCTGGTATTAATTATTTATTTATGGAAAATAGAATAGCCCATTGAAAAGTAGGGAATAAGATGCATTTTTTTTAACGAAATGTTGCATTTCTGATAGGCAAGCGCCTATCCGATCCCTATAATCTGCGCCACTTAAACAGGCCGGTATAACAACCGATTAACCCGGCCTTCCATTGCTGTGTAACATAGAGGTCAAAATGTCGATAGAACGTACTTTATCCATCTTAAAACCCAATGCGGTGGCAAAGAATGCCATTGGCGCGATTTTCAACCGTTATGAAAGCGCCGGTTTTACTCTGGTTGCAGCTAAAATGTTGCACCTTACCCGCGAACAGGCTGAAGGTTTTTACGCCGAGCATCAGGGCAAACCTTTCTTTGATGGACTGGTGGGTTTTATGATCTCGGGGCCGGTAATGGTCCAGGTACTGGAAAGTGAAAATGCCGTGCATCGCCACCGCGACATCATGGGCGCCACCAATCCGGCCAACGCGCTGGCCGGCACCCTGCGCGCCGACTATGCGGACAGCTTTACCGAAAACGCGGTGCATGGGTCCGACTCGGCGGAATCCGCCGCGCGGGAAATAGCTTATTTCTTCAGTGATGACGAAATTTGCCCGCGTACCCGCTAAGCGTCGCGCATTATCGATAAAAAAGCCGGGCTTATGCTTTTAAGCCGCGCGGCTCTGCGCTAAAATCTAGTTCCAATGCGCCCCGGATGAGGAGTTGGCGATGAGTCAGTCCGCACTCGCCGGGGCTTTTTTTATCTTTTCCACGCCATAACGTGTAATAACGAGGCATTTCTACATTATGTCAGAACAACTTATCACCGCGGCACTCTCGGACGCCTTGTCCGGCGCGCCCATATCGGCGCCGCCGGCAGGCGCGTCAGCCCATCAGAAACTGAACCTGCTGGACATGAACCGCCAGCAGATGCGGGAATTTTTCGCCGGCCTGGGTGAAAAACCCTTCCGCGCCGATCAGGTGATGAAATGGATGTATCACTACTGCTGCGATGATTTCGATCAAATGACCGATATCAACAAGCATCTGCGCGCCACCCTTAAAGAACTGACCGAAATCCGCGCGCCGGAAGTGGCGACCGAGCAACGCTCCAGCGACGGCACCATCAAATGGGCCATCAAGGTCGGCGACCAGCAGGTGGAAACGGTCTATATCCCGGAAGACGATCGCGCCACCCTGTGCGTGTCGTCCCAGGTGGGCTGCGCCTTGCAATGCACCTTTTGCTCCACCGGGCAGCAGGGTTTCAACCGCAACCTGCGGGTATCGGAAATTATCGGCCAGGTATGGCGCGCCGCGAAAATCATCGGCGCCGTCGGCATTACCGGGCAGCGGCCCATCACCAATGTGGTGATGATGGGCATGGGCGAGCCGTTGCTTAATCTCAACCATGTGGTGCCGGCGATGGAAATCATGATGGACGATTTCGGCTTCGGCCTGTCCAAGCGCCGCGTAACGCTCTCGACCTCGGGCGTGGTGCCGGCGCTGGACAAGCTCGGTGAAATGATCGACGTGGCGCTGGCCATTTCCCTGCATGCGCCCACCGACGCCATCCGTGATGAAATCGTGCCGATTAACAAAAAGTACAACATCGAGACTTTCCTCGCCTCGGTACGGCGCTACCTGGACAAATCCAACGCCAACCAGGGGCGGGTGACGGTGGAATACGTCATGCTGGATCATATCAACGACGGCACTGAGCATGCCCATCAGCTGGCTGAATGCCTGAAAGACACCCCGTGCAAGATCAACCTGATCCCCTGGAACCCCTTCCCGGGCGCGCCTTACGGCCGCAGTTCCAACAGCCGGATCGACCGTTTTTCCAAAGTGTTGATGGAATATGGTTTTACCACCATCGTGCGTAAGACCAGGGGTGACGACATAGACGCCGCCTGCGGCCAGCTGGCCGGCGACGTCATCGATCGCACCAAAAGGACGCTGCGCAAGCGTATGGCGGGCGAGCCTATCGACATCAAGGCGGTTTAACGCCGGGTGTGGGGATTGAGTCCGCGAACCTTGATAAACAGCATGGACGCTTATAAACCAGACTAAAGGGAACGAGCATGACGCTGACGCGGTTAAGTGGAATAGCAGCAGTGTTGGTTATGACATTATTGAATGGATGCGCCGGTGAAAAACCGCCGGCCGATGTCTCCGCCCAGTCGGCGCAAACCCGTTTGCAACTTGGCATGGAGTACCTGGCCGCCAATAACCTGGACGCGGCGCGACAAAATCTTGCCAAGGCGGTGAAAGCGGCGCCGGACGATTACCGCGCGCAGTTGGGCATGGCGCTGTATGAACAGCGGGTCGGTGAAAACGCCGCCGCCGACGGCCGCTACCGGCTGGCGCTGAAACTGGCGCCGCAAAACGCTACTGTTCTGAATAATTACGGTGCGTTTTTATGTAGTTTAGGGCAGTATGTACCGGCGCAACAACAGTTTGCCGCCGCGGCGCAGGCGGCTGATTATGGTCTGGTTGCCGACAGCCTGGAAAACGCCGGTTATTGTTTTTACAAGGCCGGCCAAAAAGAAGAGGCGCGGACGTTGCTCAGCCGCGCGCTAAAATACGATCCGGAAAAAGGCGTGCCCTTGCTGGCGGAAGCAGACCGGCAATTCAGTGAAGGGAAAGGCGACAAAGCACAACTATTATTGGATGTTTATCAGCATATTCTTCCGGCCAGTGCTGAAAGTTTATGGTTACAGATTCGTTTCGCTGCGTTAGCGGGACGCCAGAATGACGTACAACGTTATGGCGCACGGCTTGCGCGAAGTTTTCCACAATCTAAACAGTACCAGCAGTTCCTAGCTAATGAATACTGAAGCCCTCCAAGATCAAGCAGTATCGACGACGACAGGCGGACGCCTGCGTCAGGCCCGTGAGCAAATGGGTTTGAGCCAGCAGGCCGTGGCGGAACGCCTGTGCCTGAAGGTCACTACCGTCAGGGAAATAGAAGAGGACAAAGCCAATCCCAACCTGGCTTCGACCTTTTTACGCGGCTATATCCGCTCCTATGCCCGATTGGTCCATGTCTCTGAGGAAGAACTCCTGCCGATGATGGCGAAACAGGCGCCGATCCGGGCCTCGAAGGTTGCTCCGATGCAGAGTTTTTCCCTCGGGAAAACCCGCAAGAAGCGGGACGGCTGGCTGATGGGGTTTACCTGGCTGATTTTATTCGTGGTCATCGGCCTGACCGGCGCGTGGTGGTGGCAAAATCACCAGGCGCAGCAGCAGGATATCACCGATATGGCCGATCAGTCCTCGAACCGGCTTGCGACCGGGGCGGACGGCGATAATACCGCCGCCCAGAATGGCGGCGATAATACGGCGACGGACGAGGTGGGGCAACCCCCCGCCGATCAGCCTGTGGACGGCGATACCCATGCGGTGCCGCTAGCCCAGTCGCCCGCCGCCACGGCTCAGCCGGCCACGCCGCAGGGCGCGGCGGTGCCGTCCAATGGCCCGGCGGCCTCCACTCCGGCGCCCGCGCCGGCGGAACCACAGCCCGCGCAAGCGCCGTCCGATACCTCCGCCGGTGGCGCGCTGGTATTGAATTTTACCGCGGATTGCTGGCTGGAAGTGTCGGATGCCAGCGGCAAGAAGCTGTTCAGCGGCACGCAGCGCAGCGGCGGCAAGCTGAACCTGGCGGGTCAGGCTCCCTATAAATTAAAAATCGGCGCGCCGGCGGCGGTAAAAATCGAGTTCCAGGGCAAACCGGTTGATCTTAGCCGTTATGTCAGGTCAAACCAGGTTGCCCGATTTACAATAGCGGCTAACTAAGCTTCTGTTCGGCAATTATGGAGAGAACATAATGCATAATAAAGCACCGATTAACCGCCGCAAATCAACCAGGATCAACGTTGGCAACGTGCCCATCGGCGACGGTGCGCCTATTGCCGTGCAGTCGATGACCAATACCCGCACCACCGACGTGGCGGCGACGGTAAAGCAAATCCAGGCGCTTGAGCGCGTGGGCGTCGATATCGTGCGCGTTTCCGTGCCCACCATGGATGCGGCGGAGGCTTTCCGTCTCATCAAGCAGCAGGTCAACGTGCCCCTGGTGGCCGATATTCATTTTGACTACCGCATTGCGTTGAAAGTGGCGGAGTACGGTGTCGACTGCCTGCGCATCAATCCCGGCAATATCGGCAGTGAAGCGCGCATCCGCGCGGTGGTGGACTGCGCCCGCGATAAAAATATCCCGATCCGCATCGGCGTTAACGCCGGGTCGCTGGAGCGCGATATCCAGGAAAAATATGGCGAACCCACGCCCGAAGCCCTGTTGGAATCGGCCATGCGCCATGTGGATATTTTGCAAAAACTCAATTTCGACCAGTTTAAGGTTAGCGTCAAGGCGTCCGACGTTTTCCTGGCGGTGCAGTCCTACCGCCTGCTGGCCGCGCGCATCGAACAACCCCTGCATTTGGGGATCACCGAAGCGGGCGGCATGCGCAGCGGATCGGTGAAATCCGCCATCGGCCTGGGGATGCTGCTGAGCGAGGGCATCGGCGACACCCTGCGTATTTCCCTGGCGGCCGATCCGGTGGAGGAAGTCAAGGTGGGGTTCGATATCCTCAAGTCCCTGCGCATCCGCGCGCGCGGCATCAATTTTATCGCCTGCCCGACCTGCTCGCGGCAGGAGTTTGATGTTATCGGCACGGTCAATGCCCTCGAGCAGCGCCTGGAGGACATTGTCACGCCGATGGATATCTCGATTATCGGCTGTGTGGTCAACGGCCCGGGCGAAGCCCTGGTCTCGACCATCGGCGTGACCGGCGGCCATAATAAAAGCGGTTTTTATGAAGACGGGGTGCGCCAGCGGGATCGTTTTGATAACGAGCGGATGATAGACCAGCTCGAGGCCAGAATTCGCGCTAAAGCGGCAATGCTTGATGAAAGCAATCGCATTACCGTTAATTTGATTGATAAGTAATTAAAACCAAGAGAATCGACATGGCAAAGAACATCCAGGCCATTCGCGGCATGAACGACTATTTGCCGGAAGATACGGCAGTCTGGCAGCGCATTGAAGGCCAGCTTAAACACGTCCTGGCCGGTTACGGTTATAGCGAAATCCGCTTACCCATCGTTGAGCAGACGCCCTTGTTCAAGCGCGCCATCGGCGAAGTGACCGATGTCGTGGAAAAAGAGATGTATACCTTCGAGGATCGCAACGGCGAAAGCCTGACGCTGCGCCCGGAAGGCACGGCGGGCTGCGTGCGCGCCGGTATCGAGCATGGCCTGCTTTACAACCAGGAGCAGCGGTTGTGGTATATTGGCCCGATGTTCCGCTATGAGCGTCCGCAAAAAGGCCGCTACCGCCAGTTCCATCAGCTGGGCGTCGAAGTGTTCGGCCTGACGGGACCGGATATCGACGCGGAGCTGATTTTGCTGACCGCGCGCTGGTGGCGGGCGCTGGGCATCGACGGGCATGTGGCGCTGGAGCTTAACTCCATCGGCTCGCTGGAGGCGCGCGCGCGCTATCGCGAGGCGCTGGTGGCCTTCCTCGAGCGGCATCAGGATGCATTGGACGATGATTGCCGCCGACGTATGCACACGAATCCGCTGCGCGTTCTCGACTCAAAAAATGCCGGCATCCAGGCCCTGCTGAACGACGCGCCGGTCCTGACCGACTACCTGGACGACGAGTCGCGCGAACACTTTAACGGCCTGTGTGAACTTTTAGCCCGGGCCGGTATCCCATATACGGTTAATCCGCGTTTAGTCCGCGGCCTGGATTATTACAACCGCACCGTTTTTGAATGGGTTACCACCAGCCTTGGCGCGCAGGGCACGGTATGCGCCGGCGGCCGGTACGATGGGCTGGTCGAACAGCTGGGCGGCCGCGCCGCGCCGGCGGTGGGATTTGCCATGGGGCTGGAGCGCCTGGTGCTGCTGGTGCGGGAAGTGAATCCGCACTACCAGCCCAGGCCGGTGGTGGATGTGTACCTTATTTCCTCGGGCAACGGAACCCAGGGCGCGGCCATGGCCCTGGCGGAGCAGATACGCGATGCGCTGCCCGACCTGCGCCTGATGACCAACTACGGCGGCGGAAATTTCAAGAAGCAGTTCGGCCGCGCCGACAAATGGGGCGCGCGCCTGGCCCTGGTGCTCGGTGAGGACGAAGTCGCCGCGCACCAGGTGGTGATGAAAAATTTGGCCACGGGCGACCAGGAAACGCTGGCGCAAAGCGATGTGGCTGCGCGCCTGGCATCGATATTAGCTTAAGGAGAAGGACCACGTGGAAGTCTACAGCTCGGAAAACGAACAACGCGAAGCGCTGGGTCGGTTCTTCGCGGATAACGGTAAGGCGCTGGTTATCGGCGTGGTTATCGGTATTGCCGCGTTGGTGGGCTGGCGTTATTGGCACAACCATCAAAATGACGCCATGATGGCCTCATCGGCGTCATGGCAGCAGGTGAACCAGGCGCTGACCCACGACGCCGCCCCGGCGGCGGTTGACGCCGCGCAGAAATTCGCCGACGCGAACAACAATAATTACGGCGCCCTGACCTCGATGGACCTGGCGCGTTTTTATGTGGATAACGGTAATTTCGCCGCCGCTGAAAAGCAATTGCAAAAAGCATTGACCCAGACCAATGAAGAAAATCTCGAGGCGTTGATTTACGTTCGCCTGGCGCGGGTCCAGCTCGAGGCGAAAAACGTCGACGGCGCGCTCAAGACCCTGGAAAAAGAAACGCATGCCGGCTGGTCGGCATTAGTGGAAGATGCCCGTGGCGACGCGCAGGTCATCAAAGGCAATAATCAAGCGGCGCGTGAAGCGTACGATAAAGCGCTTAAAGCGAACCCGCCTCAGGCATTACAAGCCTTGTTGCGCATGAAACTGAATAACCTGTCCAGCTAAGAGGGACCCCATGCAATTGCGTAAAACATTTTTCGTAGGTCTGATTTCCGTTGCCTTGCTCAGCGGCTGTTCATGGTTTAGCGGCGAAGAAGATGTGGTCACCATGTCCCCGCTGCCCAAAGTGGACAATCAGTTTCAGCCTACCCAGGTATGGAGCCGCTCGGTCGGTAATGGCACCGGCGAGTTTTACTCCAACCTGCGTCCCGCCTGGCAGGATAACCGCGTGTTTGCCGCGGACCGCCGCGGTACTGTAAAAGCGATGGACATCGATTCCGGCAAGGAAATCTGGTCGGTGGATCTGTCGGAAAAGACCGGCTTCCTGTCGCGTAACCTGCCGGCGCTGCTGTCCGGCGGCCTGGCTGTTGCCAACGGGCATGTTTTCGTCGGCAGTGAAAAGGCCCAGGTCTATGCGCTGAACGCCGAGGACGGCACCATTGCCTGGCAGAGCAAGGTGGCGGGCGAAGCCCTGTCGACGCCGGTGGTCAGCGACGGCCTGGTGCTGGTCCATACCAGCAACGGCATGCTGCAGGGGCTTAACGAAACCGATGGCGCCGTGAAGTGGACGGTTAACCTGGATATGCCGCCGCTGACTTTGCGTGGCGAATCGGCTCCCACCCCGGCGTTTGGCGCGGCTATCGTCGGCGGCGACAACGGCCGGGTGAGCGCGGTGATGATGACGCAGGGCCAGCTTATCTGGCAACAGCGCATTTCGCAGCCAAGCGGCGCCACGGAAATTGCGCGCCTGGGCGATGTCAACATGACGCCGGTGGTGGTCAATAACGTGGTGTACGCGCTGGCCTATAACGGCAACCTGGCGGCGCTGGACCTGCGTTCCGGGCAAATTATCTGGCGTCGCGAAATCGGTTCGGTCAACGATCTTATCGTCGACGGCGGCCATATTTATCTGGTCGATCAGGACGATCGCCTGATCGCGCTGGATACCCAGGGCGGCGTTACCCTGTGGCGCCAGAGCGAACTGCTGCACCGCAACCTGACGTCGCCGGCGCTGTTCGACGGTTATCTCGTCGTCGGCGACTCGGAAGGCTATATGCACTGGATCAATACCGATGACGGGCGTTTTGTCGCGCAGGTCAAGGTGGACAGCTCCGGCTTGCAGAGCAACCCGGTGGTCGCCGGCGGCAAGCTGCTGCTGCAGGCCAACGGCGGCGAGGTCTACGCGTTTACCCGCTAATGCCTGTGTTTATCCGCCGCTGAGAGTCTGGGCGCGCGGGTCATTAACGGCTCCTGACATGTTCAGGAGCCGTTTTGTCTTATATAATCAGCCTGAAGTAAGTGCTGAAATAGAAAATTACCTGATGAGGTTGTAACAATGATACCTGTCGTCGCGCTGGTCGGGCGCCCGAATGTGGGAAAATCCACCCTGTTTAATCGGTTAACGCATACCCGCGATGCGCTGGTGGCGGATTTTCCGGGGCTGACGCGTGACCGCAAGTATGGTCGTGCAGAATGGGAAGGCCATGAATATATCGTCGTTGATACCGGCGGTATCGACGGCACCGAGGATGGCGTGGAAACCCGGATGGCCGGGCAGTCGCTGGTGGCGATCGAGGAAGCGGACATCGTGCTGTTTCTGGTCGATGGTCGCGCCGGGCTGATGGCGGCGGATCAGGGGATCGCCAAACACCTGCGCAGCCGCCAAAAAACCACGGTGGTGGTCGCCAATAAAACCGACGGCATCGACGCCGAGAGCGCCGTGGGCGATTTTTATTCCCTCGGGCTGGGTGAAGTCTTCGCCATTGCCGCCTCCCATGGTCGCGGCGTGAACGCCCTGATGGAAGAGGTGATGCAGCCGCTGGTGGGAGAGAGTGACGCGGATCCGGAACCGGTCGAGTACCCCGGCATGGCGCCCTGGACCGAGGAGGATGAGGAAGACTACCAAATCCCCGAGGAAGAAGAAGAAGCGTTCGACCCGCAGTCCCTGCCGATCAAACTCGCCATCGTCGGGCGCCCCAACGTCGGCAAATCCACCCTGACCAACCGGATCCTGGGGGAAGATCGCGTGGTGGTCTACGATATGCCGGGCACCACCCGCGACAGTATCTATATCCCGATGGTGCGCGACGAGCGGGAATATATCCTGATCGATACCGCCGGGGTGCGCAAGCGCGGCAAGATTACCGAGACGGTGGAGAAATTCTCGGTGATAAAGACCCTGCGGGCGATTGAGGACGCCAACGTCGTGCTGCTGATTATCGATGCCCGCGAGGGGATTTCGGACCAGGATCTGTCGCTGCTGGGCTTTATCCTTAACAGCGGCCGATCGCTGGTGATCGCCGTCAATAAATGGGACGGCCTGACCCAGGAAACCAAGGACGAGGTCAAGGAAACCCTGGATATGCGCCTGGGCTTTATCGATTTTGCCCGGGTTCATTTTATTTCCGCTTTGCATGGCAGCGGCGTGGGCAATCTGTTCGAGTCGGTCAACGAGGCCTATCGCTGCTCCACCAAGCGCATCAGCACCGCGATGCTGACCAAGATCATGCAAATGGCGGTGGAAGAGCATCAGCCGCCGCTGGTGCGCGGGCGCCGGGTTAAACCGAAATATGCCCATGCCGGCGGTTATAATCCGCCTATCGTGGTGATCCACGGCACCCAGGTCAAAAACCTGCCGGATTCCTACAAACGCTACCTGATGAATTATTTCCGCCGCTCGCTGGAAATTATGGGCACGCCGATCCGCATCCAGTTCAACGAAGGGGAAAACCCGTTCGCCGGTAAGCACAACAAGCTGACGCCGAACCAGATGCGTAAACGCAAGCGGCTGATAAGCCACATCAAGAAAAGCAAATAGGCTTTTTATCCCGACCGGGCGCCAATCCGGCCGGGCCGCGCCAAGGGCAATCGGGGAGGAGACGATGACAGCGCTGTGTCCGGTGTGCGCCGGTCCGCTGCGGGCCGACGAAGAGAACCTGCTGTGTGAACATTGCCGGCGCCGCTTCCAGGCGCGGGCAATCTGTCCGGACTGCGGGCAGCCCCTGGATGTGCTCAAGGCCTGCGGCGCGGTGGATTATTTTTGCCCGCGCGGCGATGGCCTGATTTCCAAAAAAAGAGTGGACTGGCGGTGCGTCGCGCTTTAAACGGTGCCGTTTTTCCATAATATTTCCAGTTCCGGCGGCGCGCTGCTTTCCGGCACCTTGATTTCGGCTTGCGTCGCCTGCGCCTCGCCTTGCGGGTGGCCGACGATCAGGATCCGGTAGTACCGCTGATCGCCGCTGCCGGGCGTTCTGCTTTGTTCGCTGTGCTGGGCCAGCAACGCCACGCGGCCGACCAAACGGCATAAATGCTCCCGCTGCGCCGATGAGAGATCGCACAGGGCGAAACGCTGCAAAGCGGCAAGTTTAGGCATATACGCCACCCCCCCTTCGCGCGACAGTTCGATCACCGCATGCTCGTTTAATAAAGATAACAGATCCATCAGGCTTCTCCCGGCATTACGCCCACGCCTCATATTGCCAAACCACCGCCGCCGGCCGCGGCGGGTTTCTATCGGTCGGAGGATATGTCCTTATGATAATACACCTACCTCGCGCCAGGCGTGTTCCACCGCGTTGGCCTCTTTATCGGTAAAACGCTCGCCGGCGTGTTTAACGGTAAGGCGGGCGAAAGCGGCAAAGTCGGCGTTTTGTCTTAGATGACCATCGCACAGCGCGTTGTACCAGATGGCGCCGGCCTGTTCCCACGCATGGCCGCCCAGGGCTATCGCCGCCAGGTAAAACGCCCGGTTGGGGATGCCGGAATTGAGATGCACGCCGCCGTTGTCCTCGCGCGTGCGCACAAAAGCGGACATGTCGGCGGGCTGGGGATCCTTGCCGAGGACCGGGTCGTCATAGGCGCTGCCGGGCATGGCCATCGAGCGCAGTCCTTTGCCTTTGATGGCGGCGGCCAACAGACCGGCGCCGATAATCCAGTCGGCCTGTTCGGCGGTTTGTCCAAGGTGAAACTGTTTTACCAGCGAACCGAAGACATCCGATAGCGACTCATTAAGCGCGCCGGCCTGTTCAAAGTAGATCAAATTCGCCTCGGATTCCGTGACCCCATGAGTCAATTCGTGGGCCACCACGTCGATGGCGATGGTGAAACGGTTAAAAATTTCACCGTCGCCGTCGCCAAATATCATTTGCTCGCCGTTCCAGAACGCATTTTGGTAATCAGTGCCGTAGTGCACGGTGCCGGCCAGCGGCAACCCTTTGGCGTCCAGCGAGTTGCGTTGGAACACCCGCCAGTAAAAATCATAGGTCACGCCAAGGTAATCGTAGGCTTCATTGACCGCGACGTCGGCGCCCGCCGCCTGTCCTTCCTTCCGCACCAGCTTGCCGGGCAGGGTGGTGGCGTTCTGCGCGTCATAGATGGCGCGTTCCACCACGCCCGCCGCGGCCGCCGACGGATATCGGGCCGCCACCGGGTTATGCCCCATCAGGCTATGGACATGGCTCAGGGTATGCCGGGCATACTGACGCTGGTGTTCGCTGCCCTTTTCGATAATGCGGCGCAGTATATAGGGTGGGATGACACTGTAATAACGTTGGCGTGGCTTTTCCAATTTAACCCCCTACCAATAATTAGCATTCTATTAAAGTATAGGGGATATTGGGCTATTGCGGCCAAAACGGCTCGATAAGCGCCAACTGCCGGCGGTCGCCGAGTAACTGCCGCAGCAGGGGCAGCCGGCACTCGGTTTCGATTTCGTCGATAACGGTTTTACCGAGCTGGACGGCGGCATCGTCGGCGAGCGGCGCGTCCGGCCGCAGGGCCAGCTCGGCCAGCCGGCTTTGCAACCGTTGTTGATACGTGTTTTCCAGCGTCTCTTCGCGCCTGGCCAGCATTTGCGCATAACCCGTCGGGTCCATCCGGTTCATGACCCCATCCCACGGCGACCAGCGCAACAGCCACGGCACGAACTCACTGTTTTCCTCTTGTTTTACCTCGAGCTCGGCGCTATCAATATCTTTTCGTCGCAGTTCCGACAGATAATAAAACCGTATGCGATTGATGCGCGAGTTGAGCGCCAGGCGTTTATTGAGCTTGACCAGATATGCGAGATAAACTTCAACCGCGTCGCTTTGAGGATAGGCATTGATCCTGCTGACGGCGATATGTTGCAATTTTTCCTGGCGATAGATAACCCGGCCGCGCGTAACCAACGCCGGCAGATCTTTATCGTACACGCCTTGTTCAATATTAAAAACCAACTCACCCTTTTCAATTTCTTTTAAGGTCAGCGTAATACGGTCTTCACAGGTTGTGGCGGCCTCCTGCGCCACCGACATCGCCTGATGGAGAAGCGCGGGCTTGTGGGTCCATTGATCCAACCGGGCGCGCATATAGGACCGGAAGCCCGGAATAACTTTTTCATGAATGGACCCGACCAGATAATGTAAAAATTTTGTCAATGCTATGCTGGAATCAACGTTATTGCGGGCTATTACGTTCCAGGCGCGACGTACGCCGGCCCGGCGCGCGGGCGGATACCAATAGGCCGCCGCTTCCGCCAGGGCGGGATGTGGCGTCGGGTGATTATAATGTACCGGATTAATGATAAACCGCGGTCCCCGGCGACCGGATGAGGCAATAAAGGCGTCAAACCCATGCCTGAGGCGGTTGACGATAAAATTACTTTCCACCACGATATTGCACTGGGCCGGCAGATGCCAGATATTGCTGGAAATCGGCCGTAAAGACGTGCGGCTTATATCCAATAACCGCAGCGCGGTGAATCTCCGCGGGTCGGCGAGGGTCAGTTCATTAATAGGATTATTACTGATGTTAAGGTCGACAAGCGTACCGGGCAGATTTTCGGGCATCACCGTTAATCGATTATTGCTAAGATTAAGCGTTTTCAGCCTCGGCGGCCAAAGAGAAGGGCCGCGTATGAGCATATTCCGAGCCAGATTCAGCGAATTAATCCCTGCAGGCAGGGTGGCCGGCGGCTGTGACAGTATATTTTCCGTCACCTCAAGAACGCATAATCCGGCGGGAAGCCTGGCAGGCCACTCATCCAAATCGTTGCGGCTCACCGACAGCACCTGGAGGGAATCGGGCAGCGTATCAGGTAATTGGGTAAGCTGATTATTGTTCGCGTAAAGTCGGGTAAGCGATTTGGGTAGATTGCCGGATAACGCGCTCAGCTGATTAATCGAAACATTTAATTCCTGAAGATTATCCGGCATGATTTCTGGCAGCTGTGTTAACCAGTTTTGCTCAGCGGAAATAAGGGTCAAATCCGCCGGCAGCCTATCCGGCAGGTCGGTAAGCTGATTTTTATCCACGTTAAGAACCGAAATAAAGGGCGGCAGGTATTCCGGCAGTTCCGTTAAATTCAGCCCGGACAGATCTAATGTGGCTGCTCGCCGTTGCAAACAGTCCATCAAACGCAAATATGCCGTTTCTCGATCTTCATTGCTTCCGTCGACATAGATTAATTTCCAGGCTAACCACTGAGAAATAAGCGTTTGATAAAGAGTCAATACCGCATCCGGGGCGGAATCGAGGGGTTCTCTATGCGCAAGGGGTTTAGTGACAGCGTCCAAATTTTATTCCTTATTTGCAATGTGCAAAGAATCAATCCATTACTGCTAAGTAAACGGCTTTTGTTTAAGCTTATTCTTTAAATTACAAAAAAAATGGAATGGGTTTAGGGATAGCAAGGGTGGTTGAGCGAAGGTGTAGTAAATAAGATAATAACGATTGGACAGTATCGAGCAGACAAGGTGACGGCATCAAACCGCGATGGGCCATGGCGGCGGGAGCAGCGGCTCGGCGTCCCGGTTTTAGCGGGAGGGAAGGGCCGTGCCATGTGAGCCGGCTCTTCCCGCCGCAGCCGCAGGCGTCAGCGCTGATATTTGATAAAATCAGTCTTGCGGGCCACCTTATCATACAGTTTCATGGCGGTAAGGTTAGTGGTTTGCGTCGTCCAATATACATTGGCCATGCCGTGGCGGTCCGCATGGGCATACACCTGTTCAATCAACCTCCGCCCCGCGCCTTTGCCGCGCGCCGATTCGTCGACATACAGGTCCTGGAGGTAAACCACCTTCTGCTGATACCAGCCGTGGTCGTGCACAATACAATTGACCAGGCCGATCAGATGTCCCTGCTGGCGCGCCACATAGGCAAACATGTCGGGGTAGTCCGGGTCCAGCAGGCGCGCGAAAGTATGCTGGTACAGCGCGTCGTCGCGGATGGTGGAATAAAAACTTAAATAGCGGCGCCAGAGGAATTTCCATTCCTCTTTGTCTTCAAGCGTAATGGGATGGATAACTATCTTGGTTTCATCGTTCATGGGCACCTCCCCGGTCCGGTATGGTCGAGGTTGATACCGACGTTAGCGATAAAAGTGCCGCGCTGTCAATGGGTACCCGCCGCCAACGTAAAGTGTAATCATATTCCCGTTCGCGCAGCAGATATTCTGTATGCACGCTCGGGCTCCATGAGTCATCGCCGCCCACTCCCATATGGCGAGCGTCCAGATGCAGCCACAGACCCGGCTCGGGGCGCATTTGATGCCAATGAGTGGTCCGGGCGAGCTGCGCGGTGCCGTAGGGACTAAGGGAAAAATGGAAATTCCCCTCAATATGCCAGTCGCCGAAGGCCACTTCCCGGGTAAAACAGCGCAGGCCGTTTTCCACCGGGAAAATATAGGGCGTATACATCTCCTCCAGCGGCAGGCGCCAGCGGGAAAACTGCGCCGAGGCCAGGCGGTCGGGATAGTTTTCATGCGGCCCCAGCCCCAGCCAGCCGACTTCCCGCGCGTCGGTGGCGAGTTGGCATGCCGCTCCCACGCGCGCCAGGGGCGGCAAGGACGGGGAAACCGTCACCCGGATAACGTTTTCCATTTGGCCGGTGTTGTCGATGGTGGTATGCCAATGGCTTTGCAACAGCAGGCGATCCTGATGGAAATAGCCGTGCACCGCCCGGAACACCACCCGATCGGCCAGTTGATCGACGCTAAGCCCCAGGCAACGGTGCTCAAGATCAAACAGGCCGGCGGCGCGCCAGCGCTCCACCCAGGCGTTGGGATCGACGCTGTCCGCTTCGCTGATGCCGATATCGTTATCCAGCGGCGCGCGGATAAACTGATCGGTCAAGGGGCTGAGCAGCCCCGGCGTGTCGCCGAGATACCACTGGGTTAACAGGCCGCGCTGTTTATCCACCAGCCAGCGCTGCTCTTGATGGCTGACGATATACTCACGGGCGTTTTCATCGAGCCTCGGCTGTTCGCCGGCGGTCTCGGCGCCATCGGGGCCGATGGGCGCCATATCTCCGCCGTCCAGTCGCCATTGCTCCCAGGCAACCTGATGCCCGGCGGGCGACCAGGGGGTGGCGGCGGGCTGCTCGACGCTCACGCGCAGATACAGCGCGCCCGCGTTTGGCGCCCGCGGCGGACCATCACATAACGTCGCCACGGTGTGTTGGCCGGGCGCCAGCCGCAGCGGCGTCTCGCCGTTTACCAGTAAACGGCCGTCGCACTCAATCCGCCAGCGCAGCAGCTCGTTATCGCTGGTCCGGAACAGATACTCACTGGTGATGGCTATCCGCAGCGGCCGGGTATCCAGCAGGTGGAACTGGAAGAACTGCTGCTGGTGTTTCGCCTCCATCAGGGACGGATGCGGGGTGCGGTCGGGAAACACCAGGCCGTTAAGGCAAAACTGGCGATCGTTGGGAGTATCGCCAAAATCGCCGCCGTAGGCCCAGAAGGTCCGGCCTTCTTCGTCCACGCGCTCAAGCGCCTGATCGGCCCAATCCCAGATAAAACCGCCCTGCAGGCGCGGATGCTGGCGGAAGGCCCGCCAATACGCGGCGAAACCGCCCAGGCTGTTGCCCATGGCATGGGCATATTCGCATAAAATCAGCGGACGCTGCTCGCCGGGCAGGCCGATCCATTTTTTTATCGACCATTTCGGTACCGCCGGGAACGGTTGATCTTCATCCACCCGCGCATACATCGGGCAGAGGATATCGGTGGCGCGGGTATCGGCGCCGCCCCCTTCGTACTGCACCGGCCGGCCGGGATCCTGGGCTTTCACCCACTGATACAGGGCGTCGTGAGTGGCGCCATGGCCGGACTCGTTACCCAGCGACCAGATGATAATGCTGGCGTGGTTGCCGTTGCACTGCACCATGCGCGTGACCCGTTCGCTGAATGCCGGAAACCAGACCGGATCGTCCGCCAGCCGGCTCATGGGTTCCATGCCGTGCGTCTCGATATTGGCCTCATCCACCACATACAGGCCATAGCGATCGCATAATCGATACCACAGCGGATGGTTGGGATAATGCGAACAGCGCACCGCGTTAAAATTATTCTGTTTTAGCAACAGGATATCGCGGCGCATCGTTTCTTCGTCCATCACCTGGCCGTGGACCGGATGATGTTCATGGCGGTTAACGCCGCGGATAAGCAAGGGCTGGCCGTTAAGGCGCAGCAGGCCGTCGCGCACCTCCACCTGGCGAAAGCCCACGTCATAGGCCTCGGCTTCCACCAGGGCGCCCCGGCCGTCGCGCAGCGTCACCACCGCCCGGTACAACACCGGCGTTTCGGCGCTCCACAGGCGCGGCGCGGCGACCGGCAGCGCCAGCTTCACCCGTTCCGGATAGCGGCCGCGCTCGTCGATGATCTCGGACCCGAGCGGGGATTGCTGCGCCGCAACGCGCTGTTCGCCATACCAAAGGGCCACCTCGACGCCATAGCCGACGCCGCAGTCGGCCTGAGGCGTGATAGCGACGCTCACCTCAAGCACCGCGTCATGAAACAGCGCATCCAGCCGTGTACGGATACGGATATCGGTAAAACCCACCGCGGGCTTGCGCAGCAGGCATACCGAACGGAATATTCCGCTCATGCGCCACATATCCTGATCTTCCAGATAACTGCCGTCGCACCAGCGCAGCACCAACACACAAAGCCGGTTACGGCCAGGGCGCAGATAGCCGTCCAGGTCAAATTCCGCCGGCAGGCGACTGTCCTGCGAATATCCCACCCAGCGTCCGTTGCACCACAGATAAAATGCCGAGTTAACGCCGTTGAAAATAATCCGCGTCGGGTCCCGGCCGGCCCAGTCCTGCGGCAGCAGAATATCCCGTGAATAGCAGCCGGTGGGATTATCCTCGGGCACAAAGGGCGGATTCACCGGGATAGGGTATTTGACATTGGTATAAATGGGCCGGTCGTAACCGGCGGTTTGCCAGTTCGATGGCACGGTCATGGGCTGCGCGTCGGGCAGATCGCCTTCCAGCCAGCTTTCCGGCACCGCTTGCGGGCGCGGGAAGTAGCTGAATCGCCATTCGCCGTCCAGGGAGATCCGTTGTCCACTGTCCGCGTCCAGGCGCGCCTGCTCCCCGTCCCGCCAGCTATTGAACGGCGGATGGGCCGGCAGCCGGCGATAATGGGTCACGCCGGGATTTTGCCAATCCCCGCGCGCCAGCACCACCGCAAGCGAGGAGAGGGATGGCGGGCTGTTTTCATGTGTCGGGGACAGGGGCATGGCATACCTTCCATATTGTGGTTTATGCCCGGGCGTCTGTGGCGGTTATGCCGTGGCCGGCGGGAAAAGCCTGTATTTTGTGGACATAGTATTTCAGTTAAATGCCAATGTATACGCCATCGCCACGCGGCGGTTGGCAAGATCCGGCGTCGCCCGCATCCCGGGGCCGGCGCGCGGTGCGGTTGTGGAGACTGGCGGGAAAAAGATGACCGGCGAACCGCCGGGCGCAAGGGGGCGACCGGCGATCAGCCGGCCGCGGCGTGAGGACTAGATGGCTTTGGGCAGCGTGTTCCACCGGCCTGCCGACCCGGCGCCGCCCTGGGTCGCTTCGACGCAGGCCAGCTGCAGGATCTCGCTGGTATAGGCGCGTATCTTATTGGTCATGTCGACGCTGCCGTCGAGCGGACTCCCATAGGACGGGATCATTTCCTGTAATTTGGCGCGCCAGGCGGGGGAGGCCGCCTGCTGTTTAAACATGCTCTCAATCAGCTGCAGCATAATCGGCGCGGCGGTTGAGGCGCCGGGAGACGCGCCAAGCAGCGCCGACAGGCTACCGTCCGCCGAGCTGACCACCTCGGTGCCGAACTGCAGTATGCCGCCTTTTTTGGCGTCTTTTTTGATGATCTGCACCCGCTGGCCGGCGTCGGTCAGTTGCCAATCCTCAAGCCGCGCCTCGGGATAATATTCCTTCAGCGCCGCCAGCCGTTTTTTATCCGACATAAACGATTGGCTCACCAGATACCCCAGCAGGCCGAAATTATCCAGGCCGACGCGGATCATCGGCATCAGGTTTTGCCAGGTCAGCGATCCGAACAGATCGAACCAGGAGCCACGTTTAAGAAATTTACTGCTGAAGGTGGCATATGGGCCGAACAACAGGGTTCTCTCGCCGTCCAGCATACGGGTATCGATATGCGGCACCGACATGGGCGGCGCGCCGACCGACGCCTTGCCGTAGACTTTCGCCAGATGGCCGTTGACCACCTCGGGCCGGGTGGTCACCAGGAACTTGCCGCCCACCGGGAAACCGGCATAACCCCGTGCTTCGGGAATGCCTGATTTTTGCAGCAGCGTCAGCGACGCGCCGCCGGCGCCGATAAAGATATGACGCGCGCGCACCGAGCTTTGTTTGCCGTTATTGTTCAGGTCGGCGACTTTTACCGTCCAGGTATTGTCAGCGTTGCGGCTGATGTCCAGCACGTCGTGCCGAAGGCGCAGGTTAACGTTCGGACGCCGCTCGAGCGCCGTGAGCATCTGGCGGGTGAGTTCACCAAAGTTAACGTCGGTGCCCATGGTCATGCGGGTGGCCGCCACTTTTTGAAACGTGTCGCGCCCCGCCATGATCATCGGCGCCCATTGCCTGATTTTGTGGCTGTCCTCGGTATATTCCATGCCCTGGAATAAGGTACTTCCCTGCAGTGCGGCATAACGTTTGCGCAGGTAATTAACGTTTTCTTCTCCCCAGACAAAGCTCATATGGGGAACGTTATTAATGAAGGATTCGGGCGCGCCGAGAATATTATTCTTCACCAGATAAGCCCAGAATTGCCGGGATATTTCGTATGATTCGTTCACCGCCACCGCTTTGGTGATATCAATCGAGCCGTCGGCCATTTCCGGGGTGTAATTCAACTCGCAGTACGCCGCATGGCCGGTGCCGGCATTATTCCAGCCATTGGAGCTTTCCTCCGCGGTCTTATCCAGACGCTCGTACATATTGATGGTCCAGTCTGGCTCAAGTTCCTTAAGGTAGGTGCCAAGCGTAGCGCTCATGACTCCACCGCCGATCAGGACAACATCCACCGGGGCGTTATTCGCAGCCGTTTGCCGTTGGGGCGATGCCAACGCATTCATGCAAAGGGATGCGATGAAATGCTCTTTCATGCGCAAAGTCTCTATTTAAGAAAATTAAGTATACCGCAGGGCAATATTATTGAGGTTGATTTGAGCCCAATACTGTCTGCTTAGCGTTTTTGATTCTATTAGTCGCCAACGGGTAAGTAAACCAAAAAGTGATGTTATCGACTGGTTAAGATACATTAAGCTTATGGTTTGTAACCCTTTGATAAAAATTGAGATCAAGGATAAAAACAATTTTTATTTACTTTTCATTAACAAATGCTTACTCTCTTTTTATGGCGGTGAAAAAGACATTTTCAGCGTAATCGGCGATGGTTTAACCCTGGCGCAGCCGGATCCTCTTTATTCCGGAGATAATTAGCAGCTCGTCATTTCGCTATATTTTTTGAAGCGGCAGAAGTTGTTTTCATACCGGCTGGATTGATATTATTTTTGCTACTCAAGGGAAATGCCGCCACACAAGGTTAATTAATACTGCCGTTTTTTCCTGAATATCGACTTGGGCCAGCGCCCGAGCGGCGGCACATTTTCCCCGGATCGACGCAGGGTTGAGATTAGAAAACATTTTCCGGCCGGGCCTCGGCCTTCACAGATCTCAGGATGGATATGACAATCACCACGACGGACCCGGCTGACGGCAGCCGCTACTGGCAACGAAATCTGCTGGTCTGCGTCTTCGGCTCGTTTACCACCATTATCGCCATGACCCTGCTGCTGCCGTTCCTGCCCTTGTACGTCGAGCAACTGGGCGTAACGGATCATGCCGCCATCGGCCTGTGGTCCGGCCTGGCCTATGGCGCCACCTTTTTCAGCGCGGCGCTGACCGCGCCGTTGTGGGGACGCCTGGGGGATCGTTATGGGCGCAAGCTGATGCTTATCCGCGCCAGCCTGGGCATGGCGGTCGCCATGACGCTGCTGGGCATGGCGCACAGCGTCTGGCAACTGGTGGCGCTGCGGCTGCTGGCCGGCCTGCTGGGGGGCTATGCATCGGGTTCCATGATACTGGTGGCGACCCAAACCCCCAAGGCGCGCACCGGCTGGGCGCTGGGCGTACTGTCCTCCGGCATTATGGCCGGTAATTTTATCGGTCCGCTGGTTGGCGGCATCCTGCCGCCGCTTATCGGCATTCGCGCTACTTTCATGGTGGCCGGCGCGACGATTTTCATCTCCTTCCTGGCCACCACGTTTTTACTGCGCGAGGAGCCGGGCGCCGCCATTCGGCGCAAACAGGAGATTATGCCCGCCACCGCCACCGGCGCCGGCCTTAGCCGGCCGGTGCTGGCGATGCTGATTACCGGCACGCTGCTGATGGTGGCCAATATGTCCATTGAGCCGATTATTACCCTGTATGTGGCGCAACTGGTGGAGTCGCGCCAGGTCACCTTTGTCGCCGGGCTGGTGATGGCCAGCGCGGCGCTGGGCAGCATAGTCTCGGCATCCTGGCTCGGCAAACTGGCCGACCGCAACGGGCCGTGGACGGTGATTATCGGTTGCCTGCTGGCGGCGGGGTTATTGCTTATCCCGCAGGCCCTGGTGACCCGCGGCTGGCAACTGGTGGCGCTGCGCTTTTTTATGGGCGTGGCGCTGGGCGGACTGCTGCCCTGTATCGCCAGCGTCATCCGTCACAATGTGCCGGACAAGATTGCCGGCAGGATGCTGGGTTATTCCACCTCGGCGCAATATGTCGGCCAGGTGGCGGGGCCGTTGCTGGGGGGATTTATCGGCGGGCATTTTGGCATGCGGCCGGTGTTTTTCGGCACCTGCGCCCTGCTGGTGATTGGCGCGGGCTATAACGCCTTTGCCCGCCTGGCGTCCGCGCGCGCAGATAAGTGACCGGCAAATCGGGTGCCGGTAAGCGGGCCAAAACCTAACGCGGGAGGCGTTCGCCTGGCACCGGGGAAAGGTGGCTCCTGGGCGTTATTTCGCTGCCTTAGCGCTGCGTTTTGGCGTGGCGGCGGCGGGCGAAACGCTCAGCACCCGGCTTTCCACCCGTCCATCCTCCAGTCGGGTGGAGAGAATATCACCGGTCTTCACCTGCCGGGCCTGCTTAACCAGCGCGCCCTGGGTATCGGTGGTAACGCTGAACCCGCGCGCCAGGGTTTTCAGCGGACTGACCGCCTCGAGCTGGGAGCACAGCATGCCGAAGGTGCGCTGATCGCCGCTTAGCTGCCGCGTCATGCCCTGCGCCAGCCGGTAGCGCAGCGCCTGTATCCGCCCTTGCTGGTTCAGCCGATCGCCGATCGCCTGGCGCAGCCGGTAGCCTAAGGACTGTAAGCGCTGCTGCGCGCGATTAATGCGCGGCAGCGGCGCCTGCTGGCCCAGGCGCTGCCGCAAGCGTTCCTGGCGACGCTGCGCCTGGCGCAACTGCCCCTGCAAACTGTCGTCCAGCCGGCGGCGCAGTGTTATCAGCGCGGTTTGCTGGCGCGCCAGGCGCAGATGGGGATGCTGCTGTTGCAGGCGGTGCTGCATCCGGGTCAGGACCTGCTGGCGCTGCGCCATAAAATAGTCCATCGCCATTTCCAGGCGCTGCTGCTGCGATTGCAGCTGTCGCGCCAGCTCCAGCTGGTTACGGCTGACCAGCTCCGCCGCCGCCGACGGGGTGGGGGCGCGCAGGTCGGCGACGAAATCGGCAATGGTCACATCGGTTTCATGACCGACCGCGCTCACCACCGGCAGGCGGCTGGCAAAAATCGCCCGCGCCACCCGCTCGTCGTTAAAGCTCCATAAATCTTCCAGCGAGCCGCCGCCGCGGCCGACGATCAGCACGTCGCACTCGCCGCGCCGGTTGGCGGCCTCGATGGCGCGCACGATCTGCGCCGGCGCGTCCTGGCCCTGAACCTGGGTGGGATAGATAACCACCGGTAAAGAGGGATCCCGTCGCCGGAGAATATTAAGGATATCGTGCAGCGCCGCGCCGCTGGCGGAGGTTATCACGCCGACCCGGCGGGCGGGGCTGGGCAACGGCTGCTTATGGCCGCTGTCAAACAGGCCTTCGGCGGACAGGCGCTGCTTCAACTGCTCGAACTGCTGCTGCAGCTGGCCGTCGCCGGCGGGCTGCATGCTCTCGGTCACCAGCTGATATTCGCCGCGCGGTTCATACAGCGTCAGCGCCGCCCGCACCAGCACCTGCTGGCCGTTGCGCGGCGTAAAGGTCACCCGCCGGTTGCTGTTGCGAAACATGGCGCAGCGCACCTGGGCGCGATCGTCTTTCAGGGTAAAATACCAATGACCGGAGGCGGGCTGCGAGAAGTTGGAGATCTCGCCGGTAAGCCAGACCTGGCCCATTTCGCCTTCCAGCAGTTCGCGCACCGTCTGGTTAAGACGGGAGACGGTAAAAATCAGTGCGGTGGGAGGTGAAGACATGTGAGCCAGATCAACTTCCATAAATAAGGGTTAATCGATTGATATTACTTATCCCCCGGCGCATATCAAGCATTTTTTTTAAAAAGTGCTGGAGGCAACCGGTTACGTTCTGTATAATGCCACGGCAATATTTTATACATTCACCCTGGTGAGATATTGCTATGTTACGTATCGCAAAAGAAGCTCTAACGTTCGACGATCTCCTGCTGTTACCCGCACATTCCACGGTGTTACCCAACACGGCCGAACTCGGCACGCAACTGACGAAAAAAATACGCCTGAATATTCCCCTGCTTTCCGCCGCCATGGATACCGTGACCGAAGCGCCGCTGGCCATCGCCCTGGCCCAGGAAGGCGGTATCGGTTTTATCCATAAGAATATGCCCATCGAACGCCAGGCCGACGAGGTCAGGCGGGTGAAACAGCATGAAAG
Source organism: Acerihabitans sp. (assembly GCF_036398755.1). Taxonomy (NCBI): domain Bacteria; kingdom Pseudomonadati; phylum Pseudomonadota; class Gammaproteobacteria; order Enterobacterales; family Pectobacteriaceae; genus Acerihabitans; species Acerihabitans sp. The sequence goes on from NZ_DASWOM010000115.1 coordinate 61,072, forward strand.
CGGCGTGGTCACCGACCCCAAGACGGTAACGCCCGCCACCACCTTATCCCAGGTTAAGGAAATGACCGCCCGCTATGGTTTCGCCGGTTACCCGGTGGTGACGGACGACAACGAACTGGTGGGCATCATCACCGGGCGCGACGTGCGTTTCGTTACTGATTTAAACCAGCCGGTAACGGCGGTCATGACGCCGAAAGAGCGCCTGGTCACGGTAAAAGAAGGCGAGGCGCGCGAAGTCGTGCTGCAAAAGATGCATGAAAAGCGCGTGGAAAAAGCGCTGGTGGTGGACGCGCATTTCCATTTGCTCGGCATGATAACCGTCAAGGATTTCCAGAAGGCCGAGCGCAAGCCCAACGCCTGTAAGGACGAACACGGTCGCCTGCGCGTCGGCGCGGCGGTCGGCGCCGGCGCCGGCAACGAGGAGCGTATCGATGCGCTGGTGGCCGCCGGCGTCGACGTATTGCTTATCGACTCTTCCCACGGCCACTCCGAAGGCGTATTGCAGCGTATCCGCGATACCCGCGCCAAATATCCCGACCTGCAGATTATCGGCGGCAATATCGCCACCGCTTCCGGCGCCATTGCGCTGGTCGAGGCCGGCGTAAGCGCGGTGAAAGTGGGGATCGGCCCAGGCTCCATCTGCACCACCCGGATTGTCACCGGTGTGGGCGTGCCGCAAATCACCGCCATCTCCGACGCCGTTGAAGCGCTGGAAGGCACCGGCATCCCGGTTATCGCCGACGGCGGCATCCGCTTTTCCGGTGATATCGCCAAGGCCATCGCCGCCGGCGCCTCCTGCGTGATGGTCGGCTCGCTGCTGGCCGGCACCGAAGAATCCCCCGGCGAAATCGAACTCTACCAGGGCCGTTCGTTTAAATCCTATCGCGGCATGGGGTCGCTTGGCGCCATGTCCAAAGGCTCCTCGGACCGGTATTTCCAGACCGACAACGCCGCCGACAAACTGGTGCCGGAAGGCATCGAAGGCCGCGTGGCGTATAAAGGCCGCCTGAAGGAAATTGTCCACCAGCAAATGGGCGGGCTGCGCTCCTGTATGGGCCTGACCGGCTGTGCTACCATCGACGAGCTGCGCACCAAGGCTGAATTTGTGCGTATCAGCGGCGCGGGTATCCAGGAAAGCCATGTCCACGACGTCGCCATCACCAAAGAATCACCGAACTACCGCATGGGTTAAGCGCCCGTCAATTTTTTTATTCGTCCCGGCCGCGGCCGGGACGTATTTTATTTGATATCCGCTTCTGGAATACGCCTTCTATGACAGACAATATTCATCAACATCGCATCCTGATCCTGGACTTCGGCTCACAGTATACCCAGCTTATCGCCCGCCGCGTCCGTGAGCTTGGCGTCTATTGCGAACTCTGGGCCTGGGACGTGACCGAGGCGCAGATCCGCGCTTTCGCGCCCAGCGGCATTATTCTCTCCGGCGGCCCGGAAAGCACCACGGAGCAGGACAGCCCCATCGCCCCGGAATACGTATACCAGGCCGGCGTGCCGGTGTTGGGCGTGTGCTACGGCATGCAGACCATGGCCATGCAGCTGGGTGGCAAGGTTGAAGGCTCTAACGAACGTGAATTCGGCTATGCGCAGGTTGAAGTTGGCGTGCAGAGCGCGCTGACCCGTGACATCGAAGACTCGCTGAGCGCGGAAGGCAAGCCGCTGATGGACGTCTGGATGAGCCACGGCGACAAAGTTTCCGCTATCCCGGCGGACTTCGTGACCGTTGCCAGCACCGCGACCTGCCCGTTTGCAATTATCGCTAACGAAGAGAAGCGTCTGTACGGCGTTCAGTTCCACCCGGAAGTGACCCACACTCGCCAGGGCCTGCGCCTGCTGGAGCGCTTCGTGCGCGATATCTGCGAGTGCGAAGCGCTGTGGACCCCGGCAAAAATCATCGAGGACACCGTTGAGCGTCTGCGTGAGCAGGTGGGCAACGACAAGGTTATTCTTGGCCTGTCCGGCGGCGTGGACTCTTCCGTTACCGCGATGCTGCTGCATCGCGCGATTGGCGACCGCCTGACCTGCGTATTTGTGGATAACGGCCTGCTGCGCTTGAACGAGGCCGCGCAGGTGATGGACATGTTCGGCGACCACTTTGGCCTGAACATCATCCACGTTCCGGCCGAAGCTCGCTTCCTGGACGCGCTGGCAGGCATCGACGAACCTGAAGCGAAGCGTAAGACTATTGGTCGCGTTTTCGTGGAAGTATTTGACGAGCAGGCGACAACGTTGCAGGACGTGAAGTGGCTGGCGCAGGGCACCATTTATCCTGACGTGATTGAGTCTGCCGCTTCTGCCACAGGTAAAGCGCACGTGATCAAATCCCACCACAACGTGGGCGGCCTGCCGAAAGAGATGAAGCTGGGGCTGGTTGAGCCGCTGAAAGAGCTGTTCAAGGACGAAGTGCGTAAGATTGGCCTCGAGTTAGGTCTGCCTCACGACATGCTGTTCCGTCACCCGTTCCCGGGGCCAGGCCTGGGCGTTCGCGTGCTGGGCGAAGTGAAGAAAGAGTACTGCGACCTGCTGCGCCGTGCGGATGCGATCTTCATTGAGGAACTGCATAAAGCCGAGCTGTACAATAAGGTAAGCCAGGCGTTTACCGTGTTCCTGCCGGTGCGTTCCGTCGGGGTGATGGGTGATGGCCGTAAATACGACTGGGTGGTTTCACTGCGTGCCGTAGAGACCATCGACTTTATGACCGCGCACTGGGCGCACCTGCCTTATGAGTTCCTGGGCCGCGTCTCTAACCGCATCATCAACGAAATCGACGGTATCTCCCGCGTGGTTTACGATATTTCCGGTAAGCCACCGGCTACGATTGAGTGGGAATGATTTCGCGTCTGGCAACAGCCTGCATGGATAAGCA